>USJI01000266.1 GCA_900554975.1 uncultured Ruminococcus sp.
TTATGATTGAAAGCTAATTTATAGTGATTCAGAGATATACAGACTTTCAAAAAATAAAAATAGTCTCTATATTTTAAGAATTATGTCCGAATTGTTATAATAATTTGTAATTATTCTTTCTTTTTTTCTTAAACATTCTTTATCAAATCTGACTGATTTCTGACAAGATTTCTCATATTCATACAAATCGTTTTGTCAAATTGAATAAAAAAATCGTATTTATATGAGAAATCTTTGCACTATGTAAAATTTACATGATAGATAAAAATATAAAACATTTCCACATAAATAAAAAGAGGGGTAGAATGTGTAGCAATGGTTCAGGGCGAACAATCTCTTCCTATTAAATAGGGTAGCAAAGAAGATTGTCACCAATATAAGAATCAGGAAGGAGTGTGGCAGATGGATGCTCTGGTCAATGAACTGATGAAAGAGTTGAATTGCGACACTGTCTTTACGATTCCGGTACTCGGAGGAATCCCGGTTAAAGAATCTGTAGTAGTAACATGGATCATCATGGCGGTCATTCTGGTACTTTGTATAGCGTTAACCAGAAATTTAAGCGTAGAAAATCCAAGTCGTGGACAGATCATACTGGAAACAATCGTAAGCGGCGGACACAATTTCTTCAAGGACACACTGGGAGAACATGGAGCGGAATATATACCGTATCTTATGACAGTGACCCTCTACATCGGTATTGCCAATCTTATCGGACTGCTTGGTTTTAAACCACCGACAAAAGACATGAACGTGACGGCGGCATTAGCATTTATGAGTATTGTCTTAATTGAGGTAGCCGGCATCAGACAAAAAGGAGCAAAAGGATGGGTAAAGAGTTTTGCGGAACCAATTCCAATTATCTTACCGATCAATATTATGGAGATTTTTATTAAACCATTATCTCTGTGCATGCGACTTTTTGGTAACGTATTAGGTGCGTTCGTTATTATGGAGCTGCTTAAGTCGTTAATTCCGGTTGTACTGCCGGTACCATTCAGTTTTTACTTTGATATTTTTGATGGTTTAATCCAGGCATATGTATTTGTATTTTTGACATCACTTTATATTAAGGAAGCAGTCGAAGAGTAAGCGGCTGCACATGTAAGCCTGTCACTGCAGCAGGCAGGACAAAGTAAATTTAATAATCTATTGACATGCCGCCAGACGGCAGAACGGAGGAAAATATGGGAATTGCATTAGGAGCAGGAATTGCAGCATTAGCATGTATAGGAGCCGGTATCGGTATCGGTATCGCAGCAGGTAAGGCAACAGAGGCAGTCGCTAGACAGCCTGAGGCAGAGAGCAAGATAACAAAGCTTTTACTTTTAGGTGGTGCGCTTGCAGAGGCAACTGCTATTTACGGTTTCGTTGTAGCTATCCTTATTATCATCTTACTTGGTTAATCAGGTTAGAAAAATATAAGATAAGGAGAGGATAGCATGTTAAGAATAGATATTAATCTGTTATTTACCGTTATCAACCTGATTATCATCTATGTAATCATTCGTAAGCTTTTATTTAAGCCTGTTAAGAAGATTATCGCACAGCGTGAGGCTGAGATAAATAAGCAGTACGAGGATGCAAAGGCGACTCAGGACAATGCGGCTGCACTTAAGGTACAGTATGAGCAGGCATTGAGCGGAGCACAGGAAGAGAAGGCAGCAGTTATAAGCGATGCGAGAGTCAAGGCAGGAGCAGAGTACGACAGAATCGTTACGGATGCTAAGACAGCAGCAGATAAGCTTATGGACGATGCGAGAAAAGAAGCAGTTAAGGAACAGGAGAAGACCATCAAGCAGGCCAAGGATCAGATTGAGGAGCTCGTTGTTGCAGCTACAGCTAAGGTTGTGGCTTCAGGACAGGGTGAGGCTGCTGACAGGGAACTCTATAACCAATTTTTGACAAAGACGGGTGAGAACAAGTGATTAGTACAGCAAAAGATTATGCTAAGACATTGCGCGAACTGAATATTGCAGCGAACATAGTGGGACAGGCAGATGACATCTTTACTGCTGTACCGCAGATTGCAGAGGAATTTGCCAATCCTTCAATATCGCTTGCATCCAAGCACAATGTGATTGAGAAGGTCTTTCCGTTACAGATAAGAGACTTTTTAAAGCTTCTGTGTGACAATTCTGACACAGGTCTGTGGAAGGACATAGTTAAGGCGTACAGGGAGGCAGCTCCTGAGCGCAAGGGAGAGTTCGTTGTTACTCTCAAGTATGTGACAGCACCTGATGATGAGCAGCTTCAGGGTATCAAGGACTTCGTGGCAAAGCAGTATAACACAACAGAGTTTACATTTGAGCTTGAGGAGGATAAGACCCTCGGCGGTGGCTTTGTCATTCAGGCAGGCAACGATGTATTCGATTGGAGCACCAACGGCAGAATGAAGCAGTTCAGGGAACAGCTTGCCAAGGCGGATATCGGAGCGACAGCCAGCACAGAGAATATTATTTCCATATTAAAGAGTGAGATTGACAATTTCGAGCTTGAGGCTCAGGACAAGGAAGTC
>USJI01000267.1 GCA_900554975.1 uncultured Ruminococcus sp.
AATTTCACTTTACAAAAGTGAGAGGTGTGAATTTATGGTATTATGCAGCAGATGTAAAAAACGTCCGGCAGTAGTATTTATAACTTCTATGCACGGAAATGAAAAGAAGAATGAAGGGCTTTGTATGCTTTGTGCAAAGGAAATGAACATTCCTCAAATTTCTGAATATATGGAACAGATGGGTATAACAGATGAAGATCTTGAACAGATGTCAGATCAGATGATGGAAATTCTTGACGGCGACGGATTTGAAATGGGCGGAGCTGATACCATGCCGCCTTACATTCAGAATCTGATGAACAATGGAATGAATGCACTTAAAGCCGCACAGGAACAGATGCAAAGCGGCGACAGCAAGTCGGATCTTCCGGCTGAGAAAAAGTCATCAGCAGGCAATAAAAATGAAAAATCCTCTGACAAAAGAAAAAAGAAAAAGGAACTGAAATTTCTTGATAATTACTGTACAAATCTTAATCAGCGTGCAGAGGAAGGCAAGCTTGACAACATTGTCGGAAGAGATAAGGAAATATCAAGAGTTGTTCAGATTCTTTCAAGAAGACAGAAGAATAATCCATGCCTTATAGGTGAACCGGGTGTAGGTAAAACAGCTATTGCTGAAGGAATTGCCCAGAGAATAGTTGAGGGAAATGTTCCGTTTAACCTTGCAGACAAAAAGGTTTATCTGCTTGACCTGACTGCACTTGTTGCCGGAACTCAGTTCAGGGGACAGTTTGAGAGCCGTGTAAAGGGACTTGTAAATGAAGTGAAGTCCGAAGGAAATATCATTCTTTTTATTGATGAGGTACATAACCTTGTTGGTACAGGCGATTCAGAAGGTTCAATGAACGCCGCAAATATTCTGAAACCTGCACTTTCAAGAGGCGAAGTACAGGTTATTGGTGCGACAACGTTCAGCGAGTACAGAAAGTATATTGAAAAGGACAGTGCTCTGGAAAGAAGATTCCAGCCTGTAACAGTAAACGAGCCAACAGTTGATGACACTGTTGAAGTTCTCAAGGGCATTAAAAAGTACTATGAGGCATATCACAAGGTAAAGATAAGCGATGAACTGCTGAGAATGTGCGCGATACTTTCCGAGAGATACATTCAGGACAGATTCCTGCCGGATAAGGCGATTGACCTTCTTGATGAAAGCTGTGCCTGCACCTGCATAAGAACTCCTGAAATTGCTCAGCATGATGCAGCTTCCAAAAAGCTGAAAACTCTTACTGACATGGAAAAAACTCTTGAGGAACAGGAAGAAACAAATTATGAGGCACTTGCTAAAGTCAAGGTTGATATAATTCATGTTAAAAAGGAACTGGAAGAACTTGAAAAGGTTACATCAAATGTTCAGGTTCAGGAAACAGATCTTGCAAAGGTAATTGAACTGTGGACGGGTATTCCGTCAAGCAAGATTGCCGAATCCGAATTTACAAAAATGGCAAAGCTTGAGGAAAATATCAAAAAGCATATTGTAGGACAGGATGAGGCTGTAAAGGTGCTTTCCGAAGCAATAAAGCGTACAAGAGTTCATCTTAACAAGAGAAGAAGACCGGCATCATTTATCTTTGTAGGCCCTACCGGTGTAGGTAAAACTGAGCTTGTAAAAGTTATGTCAAGGGAGCTTTTTGACTCAACCGAACCGCTTATAAGACTTGATATGACCGAATATATGGAAAAGCACTCAGTTGCAAAGATGATAGGTTCTCCTCCGGGATATGTCGGATATGATGAAGCAGGACAGCTTACAGAAAAAGTAAGACGTCAGCCGTATTCAGTTATTCTGTTCGATGAAATTGAAAAGGCACACCCTGATGTTATGAATATTCTTCTTCAGATTCTTGATGAAGGCAAGATAAATGATGCACAGGGAAGAACAGTAAACTTTGAAAATACTATAATAGCAATGACTTCAAATGCAGGTTCAACAGACAAGTCAACAGGTCTGGGATTCAATAAATCTGCGGAAGATATTTCAAAGGAAAAAGCATTGAAGGCACTGAGAGACTTCCTAAGACCGGAATTTATCAGCCGTATTGATGAAATAATTGTATTCAGACCGCTGACAAAGGAAAATTTTGCATCTATTGCAGGACTTCTTCTTGATGAGATGAAGGAACCGCTTGCTGAAAAGAATATTATATTCAAATATGATCAGGCGGCACTTGAACTTGTTGCTGAAAAATCATTTGGTAAGAGTTACGGTGCAAGAGATATAAGAAGAGTTATAAGACAGGATATAGAAAACAAAATTGCTGATATAATTATTGAAGCAAACGGAAACATTACCGGAATAGGCGTAACTGCCAAAGATGGCGAGATAGTCGTTGAACATATGTAATAAAAAAGGGACGCTAAAGCGTCCCTTTTTACTTCTGAACAGAATGTCTGAAATGTCTGAATTTGTTTTTGAGCATCTGATATTTTGGTGAAACCAGTTCCATTACTGCACAGTACTTATCAACAAAAACTATAACATAGCTTTCCTTGT
>USJI01000268.1 GCA_900554975.1 uncultured Ruminococcus sp.
TAAGCTTGTCATCTTCACACAAATCAGCGGCTTTCCAGTTTGCCAGTTTTGTATCAGGCACAGCCAAGAGCCATTTTTGTACCAGTACGACATCAGCAATATCAAATTTTCCGTCCATATTGACATCACCTTGAATTGTGACAGTACCCTCTTTTGCAAATACAACGTAGTTTACAGATTCCACTAATCCGCCATCAGTTCCAAGGGTTATCTTTTCGCCGGACTTCATAGCTTTAGAATAGACCTTCATAGTCAAATCGTTTGATGTTGAAATGCTTGTATTTGTGTCAGTCCAATCATTCAACCATTCAGGAAGAGGAACGATTCGGGTATCAATTGCTACCATTAATGTCATATCTGCTCCTGCTGTCATTTCTGCAAGATTATCTTTATAAAGTTTAGAATCGCAGGCAGTACGGATATATTCAGCACCTTCAAGAATTGACGGAATACTTGTGCATGTCAGATCTCGGTCGCCGAAAAGTTTTGTGTTGTTTGCAAAATCACTCTGGATAGACCAGTCAATAGCGTTTTCGCTGTCGAATACCTGAAGATTTTTTATAAGTTTGCCGTTGAGGACTACCTCGATATCTTTAGCGAATATGAGATAATTGGTGTTGTTTCCATTGCCGCCGTTCTTGCCGAGCGTTACTTTTTCGCCTGATTTGAAATTCTTTTTATAGAGTACAAAAGTCAAATCGCTTGTAGCGGTGAGTGTATCTTCAGTTTTAGTCCAGTCCGAAAGCCATTCTGGAAGAACAGGTACAACACGACTGTCTATTGCAACATAGGCAGTAATATCAGCACCAGCAGTAAATGTACCAAGATCACTGGTAAACATCTTTGAATCACAGGCGGTCTTTACAGCTTCTGCACCAATAAGATTTGACGGAACATCTACAGCTGTAATTTCACGGTCACCAAATATAACTGCACCTTTTTCAAATTTATCATTGATTTCCCAGTCGGCAGCATTCTCTTTATCGTTGACAACGAGATTTTTTATATACTTGCCGTTAAGCGGCTGAACGGTAATTGCAGAATTGCCAAAGTCACCTTCTACCTTAAAATTATCGAGATACAATGAACAAGGGAGTGTGTTGTTGGCTTTCAGTTCAATTTTATTTTCTCCTGCTTTCAGAGTGATATTTTCACTGATTGTTTTCCAGTCATCATAACTCGACCCCTTGGGATGTGAGAGTGTTTTCACTTTAGAGCCATTCACATAAAGGTCAACACACTTAATATCAGATGTCGCAGAATAACGAAGTGTCCACTTGAAAATGCCCGCTTTTGTGGTTTTTACAGTATCTTTTACAGCAGCTGTGTTCTTAGTTCCGAACTTTAAAAAGCCCATACCCTGATATTTTTTAGGCCCATTTTTGTCTGAACAACCGTTTGTAACATTACCTTCGATATTCTTCATGTCGAAGTTTTCCCCTTCATACTGACGAGCACCGGTATAGAAATCAGGGAATGCGGGTGCTTTTCTCACAGATTGCGGATAAGACGTTGAACGTCCTGTTTCATTTCCGGAACATTTGATTGAAATGTCAACAGGCCCGTTATGCTTGACAGTAAGAGTATATGTTCCATTGTTCCAGCTTTCTGTTATGACGCTTGCTGTCTGATTAACACCTCTGTCCTTAGCTGTATAAGTAGGCTTAGCACTTGCTCCCGAAATAGTGATGGATTCGGTTTTCAGTGTCGTTGCTGCATCTTCGTCATAATTACTCAGGTATACATTTATGTGGTCGGAATATTCGTTAATAAGTGCCGAACCATAAAGCTGGTGCTTGATATCAAGGCTTTTACAAGTGTTGTATTTCAGATTGAATTTTGCACCTCTGTCACCATCGCTTACCTTGCTGTTGTAATAAGTTATCCATGTATTATGATTATTTGCTACATAGCAGTTTGCATAATAGGAATCGGGATAAAGTTTATTAAATTCTGCCTGTTTTGCGGAGATACTGCTCCAGCGTGAGGCTATGGTCGACTGCTTGATCTGTACGGGAATTGATTTTGCAAGATCGTCAACCAAAGCATATACAGTCGGAATTGTCTGATATCGTCCCGTACTCTTGTAAGGATTGTAATTATCTTTATAGTTGCCGTCATTGTCAGCACGGTATAAGCCTTCGAACAATGTTTTATACGAACAATACTTATCATCATCGCTACCAGAGTTCACGTCCTGAATTATAACGACTTTTGTACGGTCAATGACTTCTTTTCTGTCAGGAATACGCAGAGAACCGTCAATGAATTTACGCATCAGATCAACGTTGACGTTTTTGCACTGGTCATAGAAATCCCACCGACGATATTTATATCCTTCTGAGTCGGTACCATCCCAAAGACTCTTAACGCAGTCAGCCCAGACAAGCTCCGGTCCGTCAATGACAGTCATACCGTTCATAGCCATACGTTCCAGATATATTGGAAGACTTGTTGAAAGACGGTATTGTTCCTTGGTAGCAGT
>USJI01000269.1 GCA_900554975.1 uncultured Ruminococcus sp.
TATCACCCACCTGTGATATATAAGTACCGTTTTTATCCTTATCATTGTACCATTTTTTTATTGTGTATTTATCATCTGTATTCTTCATTTCAGAGTCAGTCTGACACCTCAGCGGATTTATCCATGCATGAACGGAAAGTCCCGCTGAATGTCCCTCCTGTAACATAATCTCAAGCGGATCGTAATCTGCATCTTCTGAATAATATTCTGCACGGGGAAACATATCAGAATCACAGTAAACATCATTAAACGGACGGACGTGTACATAAACCGTATTTATCCCGACTGATATCATATCTTCATAAGCCTTTTTTATATTATCAGTAAATTCCTGCTTTGTTCTGTCTTTCAGCAAATATTCATAATCCATCATGGTAAGCCACATTGCTTTCTGAATATCAAAATTAACCGGTGTATACTGTTTATCCGGAGCTTCTGTTACACTCTGAATATCAAGCTGTTCAAGGGTTTGCTCACCAAGCGTCATATCCGAAATTTCTTCCGAAATCTTATCAGAAACTTTTCCGCATGAGCATAAAATCACTGCTGTAATAATAACTGAAAATATCTTTAATACAATTTTCATATCCGGCACGTCCTTTTTGGGTTCATGAACAAAATCTATAAATCATTCTTATTCAGTCATACCGGAAAATATGCAAAAAATAAAGCGGACAGTTTAAGCTGTCCGCCATTTGTCATTTATTTGTCCGCGGTATCAATACCCGGATCATACACTGAGAACGAAACATCTTTTCCAAGAAGGAACTGGTTAAGCAATGTCAGGTCAGCCATTGTAACTGAACCATCACCATTAGTATCAGATGCACTTGCTTTAGCAACTTCTTCCTGTGGTTCTTCGAGAATTCTCTTGAGAGAAATTGAGTCAAAAATATTTACGCTCTTGTCATCGTTTACATCACCAGGAATGAACGCAATATCAGAACCTGTTGTATCATCTGTTGAAGGTGCTGTAGGGTTCACATCTGCGTTATAATCAGCCCAGCTGCCTTCCGGAAGCTCGTCAAGAGTAATACAGTAGTCACTCTGATACATTTCTTTCAGTGTGTCAATGTTATTCTTATCAGAGCCTGAAAGGAAGTTATCTGATCCGTTATCATACCAGATACAGAAATACAGCCAGCCTGCTTTTTCTATGCTCAGGTTTTCAAGACTCGGTACTGTATCATTTTCCGGCATTGCAACAAGTTTCTTGTTACCTGTATACTTTACAAGTTTGTAGAATGTATCTGATATAGCATCTTCATTCGGGCAGTTCGTCTTGCCGTCAGTTCTGTTGTAAACACAGTTATACTTATCATATCCGACCATATCTACATAATCATCACCTGCATACCATTTAGCAGAATCATCATTCCATGTATAAAGGTTCTGTTCCCAGATAAGGTTATGTATTCCATATACTTCTGTAAGCTGTGTGTAAAGGTATTTCCAAAGCGAAACATATGATTCACAGCCGCTCGAACCCCACCAGAACCATGCCTGACTTCCGTCTGTATTTACATTACCTTCTGCCTCATGCAGCGGTCTGAATATAACCGGAACACCTGCTTCCTGAACCTTTGCAAGCTGTTCTGCAAGATCCTTGATTGCCAGGTTGAAATATTCATTTTCCTTAGTCCCTTCAACAGAAGCTTTTGATGCATCAAAATCAGTGAACTTAGGATCATATGTACACTTATCCCAACCAACTTCTTCACCAACTGTATAGTTTGCAAAATCCTTAGGAACGTTTATATGCCAGCATACTGTCGGGATACCATTTCTTTCGTTGCCCCATTCAATAATACGTTCCGTTGTACCGTCATCCCAGCCGTAAAGAGGATTGTAATTCATCATATCAAAACCTCTTATTGCAGGATATACACCAAAATTCTTCTTTATCCACTCAAACTCTGATTCATATCCTTGAAGAAGATCGCCTGAATATCCGGCAGGTTGGTCTGTTGTATGACCATTACCATAGATTTCCTGCTGTCCGGAAATTATGTGATTGCCGTACATATCGCAAAGATATCTCATAAGTCCCTGAGTTTCAGCAGTTGCTTTTTTGTCGGAAAGTGTAGGTTCTACATTAAGTTCCGGAAACTCTGCTTCTGATACTGTTATAGTATCAAATGACGCATAACCATACTGAGGTGTGATTTCAAATGTATTCTCACCTTTTTTCAGTCTTACCTTTCCAACTTCAAAATCTTTCCATGTATCTGAATAAGAAAGGTTGAATGTTACTGTTGACGTATCGTTTATTTTAATAGTCTGCATTCTTGATTCATTTTCAGCACTCAGTATCTGGGCATATCTTGTTGAAATTTCGTACATGCCCTCTTCCGGTGCATCAACAGTAAATTTTATACTGTCACTTGTCAGATAGGCAAAACCTTCACCAGAATATCCCGGAATTTCCTTTCCATAAATATCCTTCCAAAGTGTCGCACCTTCAAGATCTTCAGCCTCAGCCTGA
>USJI01000270.1 GCA_900554975.1 uncultured Ruminococcus sp.
TAGGATTCAAAAAAAATTCTTTATACTGTATTTCTGAAAAAACTTTACTTTTTTAAATTCAGGAGTTATTATATAGCTACAAAAGAACTGTTATAACCTGCGCAATGGAGCGTGACGTATAGCGGTTCTTTATTTTTTAATGTATATTTGATTGCAACGGAGGTATATGAATTATGAAAAATTTAGGATATTATAACGGAACTATCGGACTTATTGAAGAAATGAAAATTCCTATGACTGACAGGGTTTGCTTTTTCGGGGACGGTGTTTATGATGCAACATATGCAAGGAATCATAAGATTTTTGCAATTGAAGATCATCTGGACAGATTTTATAACAGTGCAAGATTTCTGAAAATAGAAATTCCGATGGAAAGAGAAGAACTGAAAGCAACTCTTGAGGAAATGGTAAATAAAGTTGATGACGGGGAACAGTTTGTATACTGGCAGGTAACAAGAGGAAACAAGGGACTGAGAAATCATGCTTTCCCGGAGGGAAAGGCAAGCTTATGGATAACAATTGAGCCGAGAAAAATAGTTGATATTCACAAAAAGGTAAAACTTATCACAATGGAAGACATAAGATTTCTGATATGCAATATCAAGACACTTAATCTTATTCCAAGCGTTATGGCGGCTGAAGCTACAAAGGAAGCAGGCTGTGATGAATGTATTTTCCACAGGAACGGACGTGTTACAGAATGTGCACACAGCAATGTTTCAATAATCAAGGATGGAAAATTTATAACAGCTCCGACCGACAGACTGATTCTTCCGGGAATATCCAGAAAACATATTTTACAGTTCTGCCGGGAGTTTGATATTCCTGTTCTGGAACAGCCTTATACGATAGATGATCTTATGAATGCTGATGAAGTAGTGGTAACAAGTTCCGGTCAGCTTTGTCTTCAGGCAATCGAAGTGGACGGAAAACCTGTGGGCGGCAAAGCTCCGGAGATACTTGAAAAGCTCCAGAATGCATATCTTGAAAAGTTTATTAGAGAAACTGACTAAGGGGGAATTTCGGATGAAAAGGGAGGAAATTTCAAGAATCAATCTTGGGAATACTCTTGACAAGCTTTCAAATCTTGATCCTCGTGGTTACGGAGTATGCAATATACTTTACAAGGGAGCAAGAGAGTATACAAAATATCCGCTTACAATGAATGCGGCTGAAAAGCTTGATAATAAACTGAGTGAAGGAAGTTTGGTTTATATTCTTACGGGATTTGTTCTCCCGACTCACAAAAAGGCTGAAATGGACGGTATTGTAAGTTCAATGCTTCTGGCAAGGGCTCTTGTAAAAGGTTATAATGCCAGACCTGTTATAATCTGTCCGGAGGATAATATTCCAGCTGTAAAAAGCCTTTCAGCTGTAATGGGACTTCATCTTTTTGAGGATATTGAAAAGCTTTACAGTTACAGTATCTCAATGGGAGTTATTGTTTTCCCGAAAGAGCTGAAACAGGCTGAGGAGTTTACAGAATATCTTTGTGACAGATATCTTCCGGACGCTGTAATAAGCGTGGAGGCTCCCGGCTGTAACAGCTGTGGTGTTTATCATAATGCTGTTGGTCTGGACGTTACAAAGCTTGAGGCTAAAACAGATATACTTTTTAGCAGACTGAAAGAAAAAGGTGTTCTGAATATTGCCATAGGGGATCTCGGAAATGAAACAGGAATGGGAACTATAAAGCAGTATGTTCAGAAATATGTTCCGTATGCGGCAGACGGTTCATGTTCATGCGGATGTGGCGGAGGTATTGTTTCGGAGGTCAGTGCAGACAACATTATAACAGCAACTGTTTCTGACTGGGGCTGTAACGGAATGATAGCGGCACTTGCATATATCAGAAAGGATATGGATATTTTGCAGGATGAAAATTTACAGAGGGAAGCAATCATTACTGCGTCACGAAGCGGAATGATAGATATGACGGGCTGGGTCGTTCCGGCTGTTGACGGCGTTGACTGTGAAACAAATGTACATATACTGAGTCTTATGAGGGATATGGTAAAGAATACTATAAAGTATGAAAATACCGGCGATAACTGGTATTCGGGAGTAGACAGACTTGGCTTTTTTAAATCGTAAAGAACGGTGATGAAAATGAACAGTATAAGATATGTTGTTACTTCGGATTGTGCATTGACAGTTGTGTTCAGTGACGAGATAAACGAACAGGTAAATATAAGGGTCAGTGCATTTGCGGACAGTCTGAAGCAAAGCAATATAAAAGGCATTACGGACATTTGTCCTGCATACTCTTCGGTTATGATAAGCTTTGACCCGTCGGTCATATCTCTCAGAAAGCTGAAAAGAAAAGCTGCTGCACTTTTCCGCAGAATTACTGATGATGCAGTACCTGCCGGAAAACTCTGGGAAATTCCCGTATGCTATGGCGGAAAGTATGGTGAAGACCTGGAGGAAACAGCAAAATTTCTTGGAATATCATCTGGTGAACTTGTAAAGCGTCACAGCGGA
>USJI01000271.1 GCA_900554975.1 uncultured Ruminococcus sp.
CGTCAACGCCGTCCCTGCCGATAAGGGTAACGATATCCCCTTCCTTTACGCTGTCAACATGAGAAACATCAAGTACAAGCTGATCCATGCAGACTCTTCCTATAACAGGACAGCGGACACCGTTTACAAGGACTTCGCCTTTTCCTGAAAGAAGTCTTGAATAACCGTCTGCATAGCCGACTGTTACCGTTGCCGCAACTATACCGTCCTCATCGGCCCTGTACATTCTGCCGTAGCTTACGCTGTCATCTTTATGCAGTGTCTTTACCTGCGACACAACAGCTTTAAGGGACATTACAGGCTGAAGTTCTATCGGGAGCTTTACAGGGTAATTCGGGTACAGACCATACATTATAATACCTGCTCTTGCAAGAGTGCTTTCCGGTCTGTTGTGATAACAGATTCCTGCACTGTTAAGGAAATGGCAGTGTTTCAGATTTATACCACGCTTTTTCAGTATGTTATAAACTTCGACAATGAAATCAGCCTGATTTTTTGTATACTTGCAGCTTTCCGGATTTTCCGGATCGTCAGCAACGGAAAAATGAGTGTAAACACCCTCTGCACTGATTTTGTCAAGCTTTGCAATTTTTTCGGCTTCGTCTGCACAGTCATAAGGATTGCTGTATTTCAGACCTATTCTTCCCATACCTGTATCTATTTTAATATGACATCTTACGCCTTTTTCCGCATTCTCTGAAAGTTCCCTTGCATAATCATACGAAAGAACGCCCTGAATGATATTGTTTTCCTCAAGTTCCTTTGCATACTCAGGAGGGGTAAAACCAAGAATCAGAATTTCTGCATCAGGACAGTGTTTTCTGACGCTTACAGCTTCATCAAGATTGGAAACTGCGTAATATCTGATTCCGCAGTCATGCAGTTTGCGGAGGATTTCCCCTTCGCCATGTCCGTAAGCATCCGCCTTTATAACAGCCATTATCTCTGTATTTTCATACAGAAGCGACTTTATTTTCTCTATGTTTGATTCAAGTGCAGAAAGATTTATTTCTGCCCATGCTCTCTTTAAGTAAGGTTTCATTTCAAGTAATGAGATTCGCTCTGCCGAATCCTTCCTCCTTCTTTTTTGTTTGACTTACATATTATACTACTTTTTTATATCCGGGTCAACTTTAAAAAATGCAATCCGGTTTTCGACAAAAATATAAAAAAATATTTTAAAAAATTCCCGTTTTGCACTTGGCTTGTTTATATTTTTGTGTTATAATAATAAAATGTACTTTTATGTAATTTTTTCATAACAAAAATGCAAAGGAGAGTCAGATGAAAAAAGTCGATATCGAATTTCTGAAAAATCTGTTCAGCTATTCTTCAGACAATGTTTATATTTCGGATTACAATCTGAACCTTTTGTGGTACAGCAGACAAAATACACTTCCGGAAAATCACAGCATCAATCTTAAAGAACTTTTCACGAAAGAACAGCTTCCGCTTTCAAGCGGCGAATATTTTATAAAGCACAACGGACTTTCCTATTCCTGCCATGTAATAAACTATCCGGAATGTGAAAACGGCGTCTATGTCATACAGACAAGCGACGATGATGTAATGCTTTCTTTTATAAAGTCACCGACTGTCCAGCAGTTCATTATGAACTGTGCAAGTGATATCAGACAGGCTATAACGGGGATAACCTTTGCAAGCAATGTTCTGCACAAGGCTCTTGATGAATCCGACCTTTTCGAGGAACACAAACAGCTTGACATTACTCTGGGAAACTGCTACAAGCTCATGAGAACGGTTTTCAACATGACTGAACCTATGAAATACGCAGCTGACATGATAGTTCATGAAAAGATAAATGTTTCTGACCTTATGGCGGAATTTGCAAACAACTGCCGCAAAATAATCGGTGGAAGTATAAAGATAGAAACACACATTCAGGACAACCTCTTTATAACGGCGGATACACAGCGGCTTATCTCATGTCTGCTTTCGATGGTGATACTTGCGAACGGAAACATTCCGGAAAACAATGTTATTGTTCTTTCTGCGGAAAAGATAGGAAATTATGTGTCGCTGACCGCAGGGTCTGAACAGAACGGTTCTGACCTTCCAAAGAGAACGTTCACACATGACGAACACCTTTATAAAGACGATGATGTGAACTACGACCTGCTTACTCTTTCGAGATTTTGCAAAGCATTTGACGGCACTCTTTATGTATTCGGCGGTGAAAAGAAAAAAACGTTCAGCATAAAGCTTCCGTTCTGCGATTCTCCTGACGCACCGATAATGCTGAATTCCTCTGTACGTCCTTATCCTGACGACAAGTTTTCGGTGTATCACATAATGCTTTCTTCAATTGCGGATATTTTCTATTACTTATAAAACAAAAGGGCCGGAGATATTTCTCCGGTCTTCTTGCTTTAAAGGATGAATTTTAAATTGAAAATGCAAAAAAACTAGCAACAGCTTTTGCAATTATTATTATATAGTACTCCGCTTTAAAAGTCAATTG
>USJI01000272.1 GCA_900554975.1 uncultured Ruminococcus sp.
TCTGCTGCCTGAGTTGATGCAGCTTTTTATTTATTGATTTTTATTTAAATAAAGCGTCGATTACCTCTTCAAGTTTCATACCACGACTTGCTTTAAATAAAATTACATCTCCTGTTTTTATATACTCTCTTATTTTTTCCGTAAGTTCATTCTTATCAGTTGTACTATATGTTTCTATGCCGGATTTTTCTGCTTCCTGTGCTGTAAAAGCCGCTTCTTTTCCGTAACAGAAAAGCTTATCAGGTTCAGTCTCAGCCGCCATTGTTCCTACCATACGATGAAGTGTTTCGGAAGATTCACCAAGCTCCAGCATATCTCCAAGAACGGCAATTTTTCGTCCGTCACATTCCATACCGGCTAAAACGTTTAAGGAAGCTCTCATAGAATCAGGACTTGCATTATAGCAATCAATGATAACTGTAATGCCGTTTTTGTCCACGATATTCTGACGCATTCCGTCCGGCTTGTATTTTTTCAGAGCAGAAACAATTTCTTCTGCTGAAAGTCCGTTAAGCGTACCCACTGCAAATGCAGCAGCAGCATTCATAACATTGTGCTTTCCTACACATGGTATTTCAGCCGGAATTTTCTTTCCGGAATAACTCAGCTCAAAATAAGTTTTTCCACTTTCTTCATGAATATTTTCAGCAGAAAAATCATTTTCCGGATTATCAATGCCGTAGTAATATACAGGTCTTCCGGTAAGCTTTGTTTTAAGCTGTGACAGCCTTTCATCATAACCGTTTACAACAAGCGGTGCATTATCCGCCATACCTTTTAGTATCTCAAGCTTTGCCTGTAAAATACCGTCCTGTGATTTAAGATTTTCAATATGTGAAAATCCGATATTTGTAATAACTCCCATTGTCGGTGATGCCGTTCTGGAAAGTCTTTCAATTTCTCCGAAATGTGACATTCCCATTTCAATTACTGCCGCTTGATATGAAGAATCAAGATTAAAAAGTGTTTTCGGAAGTCCTATTTCATTATTGAAATTTCCCTGTGTTTTCAGTGTGTTATACTTTTCAGACAGGACAAGCGCTATCATTTCCTTTGTTGTAGTCTTGCCGACGCTTCCTGTAACTCCCACCAGAATCGGTGAAAACTTCCTGCGGTAATATGCCGCAATATCAAGCAAAGCTTTTCGTGTATCTTTTACAACAACGCACGGGCAATCTTCAACCTGATATTCGGAACCAGCCGCAGCCGCACCGCTTTCAATTGCTTTTTTTATAAATGTGTGACCGTCAAAACGATCCCCTTTTATAGCAATAAAAAGACAGCCTTCCGGAAGATTTCTTGTGTCAGTTGAAATTTCTGTGATTTCTTTTTCTGTCGGGCATTTACTTCCCAGACAGTCCGCAATTTCAGATAATAATAATTTTTCCATCAGTCTATCAGTTTCAGTCCTTCTGAAACTATCTCTCTTTCATCAAAATGTATGTGTTCGTTGCCAGGAAGTACCTGATAATCTTCATGTCCCTTTCCTGCAAGAACTATTATATCACCTTTTCGTGCAATTTTCAATGAATGGTAAATCGCTTCCGTTCTGTCAACAACTACATCAAAAGGAATCTTGCTGTCAAGTATATCATCAATTATTGACTCGGGTATCTCATCTCTCGGGTTATCCGAAGTGATTATAAGCCTGTCAGCATATTTTGCAGCAGCTTTTGCCATAAGCGGACGTTTTTTCGCATCACGGTTTCCGCCGCAGCCAAACAGGCATATCAATCTGCCCTCAGTATACTGCTTAACACTTTGCAGAATGTTCTCTATTGCATCAGGCGTGTGAGCATAGTCACATATAACAGTGAAATCTCTTCCAGTCGGAATTATCTCACATCTTCCCTTAACGCCGTTATAATCAGCTATTGTTTCAAGAATATGTTCCAGTGGGATTCCTGCCTTCATGCAGACTGTTATTGCAGCTGTCACATTTGAAACATTGAACATTCCGGTCATCTTCATATTGACAAGCTTTGATTTACCGTCAAAACAATACCAGAAACTTGTTCCGTCTGCTTTTATTTTTGCTGCATCAGAATAATAATCTGCCTCTTGTGAACTGCCATAACTTGCCTTAGGACAGCAAATTTCGCTCAGAAGTCTTTTACCGTAATCATCATCAATATTGACCAGGGCAAAATCACATTCGTCAAACATCATTTTCTTTGCCTGATAGTAATTTTCCATTGTTTTATGATAATCAAGATGATCCTGCGTCAGATTGGTAAATACACCAATATTAAAATGTGTAGGCCCTATTCTGTTCTGTACAAGTCCGAATGATGATACTTCCATAACTGCATATTTACAGTCAGCCTTTACCATTTTGTCAAGCAGCTGCATATAATCAAATGCCATAGGTGTTGTATTGTCTGTATGAACAGGTTCATTTCCTATTTCATTTCTTATAGTTCCGATAAGACCTGTTTTAATTCCATAAGACATAAGAATATTTTTAATTACATTTGTAATC
>USJI01000273.1 GCA_900554975.1 uncultured Ruminococcus sp.
ATAGTTTACGGTGCATTTGACATTGTAGCTGAAAAGACAGGTAAGGATGCTTTGGAAGCTTTTGAAGAAGCAATGGAAAATGTTATGCCGGTTCTTGAAGTTAAAGCCCGCAGAATGGGTGGTGCGACATATCAGGTACCAATGGAAGTACGTCCTGAAAGACGTCAGACACTTGGTCTGAGATGGATCACAAGATACTCAAGAGAAAGAAACGAAAAGACAATGAAAGAAAGACTTGCCGGTGAAATCATGGACGCTATCAACGGTACAGGCGGTGCCTGCAAGAAGCGTGATGATACACACAAGATGGCTGAAGCAAACAAGGCGTTTGCACACTATCGCTGGTAATCTGCTATTGCTATTAAAGGAGAAGAATTATGCCAAGAGATTGTTCGCTTGAACATACAAGAAATATCGGTATAATGGCTCACATTGATGCAGGTAAAACCACAACTACAGAGCGTATCCTGTTTTATACCGGTATTAACCATAAAATAGGTGAAACTCACGAAGGTTCTGCTACAATGGACTGGATGGAGCAGGAGCAGGAAAGAGGTATCACAATTACTTCTGCTGCTACTACTGCATACTGGGCAGGCCACAGAATTAACATTATCGACACTCCGGGACACGTTGACTTCACAGTTGAAGTTGAACGTTCACTCCGTGTTCTTGACGGCTCTGTTACAGTTTTCTGTGCTAAGGGCGGTGTTGAGCCACAGTCTGAAACTGTTTGGAGACAGGCTGACGAGTACCACGTTCCGAGAATGGCTTATGTTAATAAGATGGATATAATGGGTGCAGACTTCTACAATGTTGTTGAAATGATGAAAAACAGACTTCATTGTAATGCTGTTCCGATTCAGCTTCCAATCGGTGCTGAAGATACATTCAAGGGAATCATTGACCTCGTTGAAATGAAGGCTTATGTATACTATGATGACCTTGGAAAAGACATTCGTGTCGAAGAAATTCCTGATGATCTTAAGGATAAGGCTGATGAGTATCATGCTGCAATGCTCGAACATGTTGCTGAGCAGGATGAAAACCTCATGGAAAAATATCTTGACGGTCAGGAACTCACAATTGAAGAAATCAAAAGTTGCATAAGAAAGGCTACTATTGCAAATGAAATGGTGCCTGTAACATGCGGTACTTCATATAAGAATAAGGGTGTTCAGAAGCTTCTTGACGCTGTTATTGATTATATGCCTTCACCACTTGATGTACCTCCTATAAAGGGTGTTGATCCTGATACAGATGAACCATGTGTAAGACATTCATCTGATGATGAACCTTTCTCAGCTCTCGCATTCAAGATCGCAACTGACCCGTTTGTTGGTAAGCTCTGCTTCTTCAGAGTTTATTCAGGTACAGTTAATGCTGGTTCTACAGTTCTGAATGCTACTAAGGATAACAAGGAAAGACTTGGTCGTATCCTTCAGATGCACTCAAACCACAGAAAAGACATCGAAACAGTTTATGCCGGCGATATCGCTGCTGCTGTTGGTCTTAAAAATACAACAACAGGTGACACGCTCTGTGATGAAAAACATCCTGTAATTCTTGAATCTATGGAATTCCCTGAGCCTGTTATTCAGCTTGCTATCGAGCCTAAGACAAAGGCTGGTCAGGAAAAGATGGGTATTGCTCTTGCAAAACTTGCTGAAGAAGACCCTACTTTCAGAACTTACACAGACGAAGAAACAGGACAGACAATCATCGCCGGAATGGGCGAACTACACCTTGAAATTATCGTTGACAGACTTCTTCGTGAATTTAAGGTAGAAGCTAATGTTGGTGCTCCACAGGTTTCTTATAAGGAAACAATCAAGGGCAATGCTGATGTTGACCACAA
Source organism: uncultured Ruminococcus sp. (assembly GCA_900554975.1). Classification (GTDB taxonomy): domain Bacteria; phylum Bacillota; class Clostridia; order Oscillospirales; family Ruminococcaceae; genus Porcipelethomonas. Next base: position 1,859 of record USJI01000273.1, read on the forward strand.
GTATGCAAGACAGTCTGGTGGTAAAGGTCAGTACGGTCACGTTAAGATCAGAGTTACACCTAATGAATCAGGCAAGGGTTATGAATTCAAGAACTCAATCGTTGGTGGTGCTATTCCTAAGGAATACATTCCAGCTGTTGACAAGGGTATTCAGGGCGCTATGAAGGCTGGTATTCTTGCTGGTTATGAAGTTGTTGACGTATGTGTTGAACTTTATGATGGTTCTTATCATGAAGTTGACTCTTCTGAAATGGCATTCCAGATTGCCGGTTCTATGGCATTCAAGGAAGCTATGAGAAAAGCAAATCCGGTTCTCATGGAACCTATCATGAAGGTTTCAGTTATTGTTCCTGACGAATATACAGGTACAGTTATCGGTGACCTGAGTTCACGTCGTGGACAGATTCAGGGTCAGGAAACAAGACCTGGTGCTGTTCAAGTTGATGCACTTGTTCCACTTTCTGAAATGTTCGGATATTCTAATGATCTTCGTTCCAACACACAGGGACGTGGTCAGTATTCAATGGAACCACACAGCTATCTTGAAGTTCCAAAGAACATTGCAGAAAAGATCATGACATCAAGAAATAAAAATAACGCTTAATTTAAAT
>USJI01000274.1 GCA_900554975.1 uncultured Ruminococcus sp.
AAACAGAAAAGCGGTATATAATAATAGCAGATATAAAAGTCCAACTGTTATACAAAAAAATTGGCTATAGGAATGGTGGTTCCTATAGCCTTTTTGCTGTCTACCTATGTTTATTATTGTAATATTTGATTATCGCATCGGAAACAATTCCGGCAATAACAGACATTACAAAAGATATGATAAGTTCCAACTGTTATACACCTCCTTTCACAGTTAAAAGGAGTGCAGCAGACAGCAAAACATATTATATCAGATTTTACACAATTTTGTCAATCAACTGCCATATTTCGCCCGGTACAGTTCCATATATTCCGCATGTAATACCGGATTAAATTCAAAGCGGCTAAGTTTGTGGGTAAGCCAGTTATACCGCCGTTCTCTGTATAGCTCTTGTAGGGTGTCCGAATCCCTTAAATTTATAAGTGCCTTTTGCCTTATCTGTCTTACTCTTTCTGTGGAAACGTGAAGTATATCACCGATGTGGGTAAACGTCCAGTTATCAAAATAATATTTGTTTATAACATAATTCTGCGGATATTTCAGACCGTTCACAACCTCATGAAGAATTCTGTATTCGTCTTCCTGCTCCACCATTGCCACAGCGTCAACAGCGTTTTCATCTTCGATAATGTCGGCTAATGTGTTGCCCTCCGGCTCTTCATCATTCAAGGGAACGTCAAGGCTTGTACAGGTGTTAAGCGGTTCATTCTTCTGCTTCTGTGTTCTCGCTCCCAGAAGTTCAGCCGTCATATTTTTGAAAGGGTATGAAAGATATGTAGTGAACTTGGTTTCACGCTCCGGCTTGTACCCCTCTATCGCTTTGAGAAATGCCGCATAACTGCTTTGCTTTAAGTCCCACACATCAACACCGCATTGACGGAAACGCTGTTCATACGCTCTATACACTTCATCAGCTTTCTTATACATAAGATTCCGGATACGTTCCCAGAGTATCGGAATAAATTCGTCATTGCCGCCCTGCTTTATGAATCCGGCTAACTGTTCATTGTTCACATCTTCGCCCCCTTATTATTTCAATGTCATGTTTTGACAAGTTCCCGATATTATTTTTTCTTCAACATTCTTCAACATCAAAAAGAAAAGCCGCTGTTTTTAGCGGCTCTTTTCATGCAATATTTAAGCCTTTGCTATCGGCTGATAATAAATTCCCTTCGCCTTGTTGTCAAGTACAAATGCATCATAGTTGATTCTGCCTTCAACAAGTGAGCCGCTTATTCCCGGCGGGTCTTCATGTACCTTGTAATCTTCAAGCTTTGTCGGTGCTACTGTTGCACATGGGTGAGCAATCATAAAGCCAAACGCCTCCGGAAGTCTTGCGGAAGGTACTTTGATTACTGAACAGCCGTCAAGCATACCTATAACGCCCTTTAGTCGCATATCGTTCCCGATATCCGTTTCCATTGTGATATCCTTGCACTGCTTCATAAGTGTGTATGTAGCCGGAGTTACAAGCAATATGCGCCCTGTTTCCGGTACATTCGCATCGTCAAGCACCTGATTCCCTGCAAGAACTTCCTCATAGATGTTAGTTTTAGTCAGTGCCTTAGCTGTTGCCTTTGTTCCTGCACTGGTACACATAACACCATATACATAGCTGTCTACTTCCGGAATAACAACTTCTCTGACCTGTCTTTCAAGTGCTGTTGCCGCCTGTAACTGCTGTGCTGTTTCGTCAGTGTCAAGCTTATCAATAGCGAATGTGAAAGAACGGTCTTTTGTAAGTGTGAAGTCCTCAGTAGTTGCATCAAGTCCGGCAACTGTTCCATAGCGTGAAGAAGTTTCACCTGTTCCGGCTCTGTCATAGTCGTTCATTGCAGATGTAGAAACCTTGTAAACCTTGACAGTCTTTGCACCGCTCCACTCAAAATCATTATTAGTAAGCAGTGACTTCTTGCTTTCCTGTGTGAACTTTTCGTCCACATAAGGTAAAAATTTTGTTGCTAAATTTATAGCCATTTAATATTTCATTCCTTTCCGTGAAGCCGGAAAGCCTTTTCCAGTGAATTGTCTTTAAATTCTACTGCGTTGTGTTCCGGGAGTCTGTTATCTCCCAGAACCTGCAAGCCGTCCGGCTTTTCTGATTTCAATTCATTTATTTTATTTATTGCCGCTTCAAGAGTTTTCTCGTCTGAGAATTTAAGAAATTCCGCCAATTCTTTCGGCAGCCCTCTTTCTGCAAGCTTTTCCTTTGCAGTCATTGCAAGTTCACGCTGTTCAAGCTCGTGTTCTCTCTTTTCCAGTTCCGCCGAATTTTTTCCCTTATCTCTTGCAAGACGTTCAGAAACAATCTTGTTCACTTCGTCTTGTGTGAATGTTTTTTCCTTCGGCTGGTTCTGTGTTTCCTGCTGTTCTTCGGTTGCAGTACCGCTTTCTAATTCAAATCCCATATATAACCTCCGTTTAACGTCCTGAGTGGACTTAATAAAAACAAAAAGACACG
>USJI01000275.1 GCA_900554975.1 uncultured Ruminococcus sp.
ACATGTTATGTTTCCATGGAGGAGCGTATGGCATGCGGAATCGGAGCTTGTCTTGTCTGTGCCTGCAAAACCAAAAAGGATGGCGAAGAACATTTTGCTCATGTCTGCAAGAACGGACCTGTATTCAATGCGAAGGAGGTAATCTGGTAATGGCTGATCTGTCTGTTAAAATAGCTGGTGTGGAATTTAAAAATCCTGTTATTCCTGCGTCAGGAGTGTTCGGATACGGACGTGAATATGAGGAACTTTTTCCGCTTTCCAAACTCGGAGGAATTGCTACAAAGGGAACAACAATAACAAAGCGTAACGGAAATCCGTCACCAAGAATTGCAGAAACTCCTTCCGGAATGCTTAATTCTGTTGGCTTGCAGAATCCCGGAATTGATAAATTTATTTCTGTGGAACTTCCGAACCTTATGACAAAGGATACCGTTATACTTGCCAATATTGCAGGTTCTACTGCTGAGGAGTGCGTTGAAATAGCTCAGAAGCTTGATAAAACAGATGTTCATATGATTGAGCTTAACATTTCATGCCCTAATGTAAAACAGGGAGGAATGGCATTCGGAGCAAGCTGTGAAGGTGCATCAGGTATAACAAAACTTGTAAGAAAAGCAACTTCAAAACCACTTGTTGTAAAGCTTTCACCAAATGTAACAAACATTGCGGAGATTGCAAAAGCTGTTGAAGCTGAAGGGGCTGATGCTGTTTCGCTGATAAATACTGTTCTCGGAATGAGAATAGATATCAATACAAGACGTCCTGTTCTTAAAAATAATATGGGCGGAATGTCCGGTCCGGCTGTTTTCCCGATAGCCGTAAGAATGGTATGGCAGACAGCAAATGCTGTAAATATTCCGGTTATCGGTATGGGCGGAATTGCCAGTGGGGAAGATGCAATTGAAATGATGATGGCAGGAGCATCTGCTGTACAGGTTGGTGCGGCAATTTTTACTGACCCTTATGCTCCGGTAAAAATAGTGGACGGAATAAATGAATTCCTTGACAGCCACAATATTAGTTCCGTAAAGGATATTATCGGAACTGTAAAGCCATGGTAAGGGAGAAATTTTATGAAGATAATGGCTGTTGATTTCGGGGATTCCCGTACAGGCATAGCCTGCTGTGACAAAACTGAAATGCTCGCTTCGCCTGTATGTGTTATAAGTGAAAAAGATTTTGATGAATGCATAAATAAAACCGCTCTGGCGGCAAAGGAAAACAGAGCAGATATCATAGTTGTGGGCTACCCTAAAAATATGAACAATACGTTGGGTGAACGTGCTGAAAAGTGTACGCTTTTTGCAGAGAAGCTTCATGAGCTGACAGGCAAACCTGTTGAACTCTGGGACGAACGCTGTACGACTGTTTCCGCTCACAATTATCTCAATACAACAAATACAAGAGGGAAAAAGCGAAAAGCTGTTGTAGACGCTGTTGCCGCAACGATAATCCTTGAAAGTTATATGGGATACAGAAAAAACAGCGGAAAAAGTATAAATGATATTTAAGGGGAACAGCAATGCATACAGCAGTAAAGATTTTGACATACATAGGAGTGACCTGCGGGGTTCTGTCGCTTATCTGTATTCTGACAGCTGTATTTTTCACAGTCAGAAAAAATCAGAAAAGAAACCTTGCATTTCTGCTCATGCTTATTCTGGGAACTGTTTTTGCAATAGTTCCTGTGGGATTGTTTTTTACCTGGGGAATAGCATTACTGATAATATTTGATATAATTCTGTTTATGATATATATCAGACGCTGAACAGTTTAAAGGAGAAAAACAAAATGGAAAATGTTTATGCTTATGAAAGAGAAGCCAATTATTATGAAACGGACAAAATGGGAATAATCCACCATTCCAATTATATAAGATGGTTTGAAGAAGCAAGAATCGGATTCATGAAAAACATAGGGTTTCCTTATGATGCTATGGAAGATAACGGTATAATGATGCCTGTTTTAAGTGTTGAATGTGATTATAAAAGTTCGGTGCGTTTCGGAGATACCGTTCTCATATATGTTACAATAACCAGATATACCGGTGTCAGATTAGAGCTGAGTTATAAAGTGTGCGACAAAAAAACGGGAGAGCTTCGCACTACCGGAAGCAGCTCCCATTGTTTTACAACTACATCACTCAAACCTTTAAGACTCAGCAAAGCAAATCCGGAAATTTCAGAAATGTTTGACAAATATAAAAATGCGTCAGTCTAAGTCAAGATAGCTTTTTAAATATTTTCCTGTGTAGGATTTTTCACATTCAGCAACTTCTTCAGGAGTTCCTGTTACAACAACAGTTCCTCCGCCGATGCCGCCCTCAGGTCCGAGGTCGATAATATGGTCGGCAACTTTTATAACGTTAAGATTGTGTTCGATAACAAGAACAGTATTTCCGGTGTCCGCAAGCTTTTGCAAAACTTCAATAAGCTTGTGGACATCTGCTGTATGCAGAC
>USJI01000276.1 GCA_900554975.1 uncultured Ruminococcus sp.
TACGTTCCATATCCTTAATAGTATAATTTTCAGCATTTTCTGCTTTCATTTCTGCTATACTGTTTACCAGTTCATCTATCTGTGATTTAATAAACTGTTCCTCACGTTCTCTTGATACAGGAATTTTAATAAGCTGTGAATGTCCTACGATAACTATATCGAAATTACCCGTAGCAATCTTAGCACAAAGCTTCTGACGGTTCTGTTTCTGAAAATCCTTTTCTTCAGCTACAAGTATATTTGCATTAGGATAAAGGGTAAGCACATCATTTGCCATCTGCTGTGTCATATGATTAGGTACGGCAATAAGCGACTTGTTGTGTAGTCCCAGACGTTTGCCTTCCATAGCTGCTGCTATCATTTCAAATGACTTTCCTGCACCGACTTTATGTGCAAACAGCGTATTTCCGCCATAAAGTGCATGAGCAACAGCATCTTTCTGGTGCTGCTTTAAAGTGATTTCAGGATTCATGCCGACAAAGGTAAGATGACTTCCGTCGTACTGTCTTGGACGTATGCTGTTGAAAATTGTATTATACTTTTCGACCAGAATATCACGTCTTTGAGGGTCTTTGAAAATCCAGTCCTGAAAAGCCTGTTCTATCTGTTCCTGCTTTTGCCTTGCAAGGAGAGTTTCATCATGATTTATAACATACTCGTCCTTTTCTTTTTCCGGATTATATACCTTGTCACGGACAGTGGTATCAACCATGTTAAGGCTGTCCTCAAGTATCTCATAGCCGCTTTTTCGCCCTGTTCCGTATGTGGTCGTAACCTTGATTGATTTATCAAGTGACTTGTTGAGAATGCTCCATTTGGCAGAAAATTCATTGTGATTTACACCAATGTAATTTGTTCCAAGAGGAAAAATCGGTGACCTTTTTGAATATCCCGGAGTTTCAAACAGTTCATACATAAATTCTTCTATGTATTTACTGTCAATCCAAGGTGACCCAAGCTTTGCCTGTATATCACCGGCTTCAATGCGGTCAGGCATAGCCTTTTCAAGAGCATCAACATTTTCAGCATATTCACTGTTTTCAGCAGCTGCTTCTTTTGCTATGGCAAGCTTTTTTCTGATATTTCCGGACAGATATTCATCTGCGGTTTCCCATTTGTGATTTTCCGGATTCAGATATACAGCACCTTTCAATTCTGCTGTAATTTCATTCTGCGGCTTATCATTCATAAGCTGTGACATGAATTCAAGGTCAACGCCGGCTTTTTCTGAAATGGAAACTGCAAGAGCATCAGCAGCTGTTTCAGCATGAGTTATACGGACAGGTGGCTTTAAGGTTCTCTTTGTGAAAATATCCGCTTTGCTGATGAGCTTGTCATTTTTTACTCTTTCGAGCGACAATACAAGCGGTATTGAAACATCTTCACGGAAAGCTGATATATTTGCCTTTTGATTTAAAAGTCCATATTTCCTTGTAAATTTATCGTACATATTATTAAGTTCCTGTCTTTTTTCAGCAAGAGCGGAATCAGAGTAGTCAGCAAGCTGCATATCAAGAAGTTCACGGACACAATTTGAAATACCGCACATTCCTTTCAGACGTTCAGCTGTAAGTCCTTTAACGTTTATTTCTGTCATGACTGAATTTTCACGGTAAAATACTTTGCCGTTTATTTCAGCATACGAAAAATTCTTGACAGAAGGGTCTGCCGGAAGTATCTCCGGAATAAACTTATTCTTTTGATTTTTGCTTTCAGTCGGTTTTGCTATAACAGCTTTTTCTGCTTCATATTTTCCGGAAATATTTTTTACCGCACCGCTGAGAAGTTCTTTAAGGTCTGCATTTTCAAAAGGTTCTACAGTTATTCCTTTACTGCCGTAAAGATTATTGCCTTCGACAACATTTCCGAGAATCATTTCCGGATGCTCTGCGAAATAATTGTTTATAACGTGTCCCTGAGCATCTGTTCCTGTATAAACCCATTCCGGAGCAATGTCAATCATTCTCTCCCTTTTTTGCAGAAATATAATGTCTGAGCTGACCTGTGTGCCGGCATATGACTTAAAGGCATTGTTAGGCAGTCTTACTGCACCGAGCAGTTCTGCTCTCTGGGATATGTATTTTCTTACAGCAGGATTCTGCTTGTCGAGTGTACCAGTGGAAGTTATAAATGCTACTATGCCGCCCGGACGTACTTTGTCAAGGGTTTTGGCGAAAAAGTAATCATGTATTGCAAAATTATATTTATCATACCGGCGGTCTGAAGGGTAAATCGAGCCGAACGGAACATTGCCGACCGCAACATCAAAAAAGCTGTCAGGCAAATCGGTCTTTTCAAATCCTGTTACCTTTAAGTTGGCATCAGGATAGAGCAATCTGGAAATCCGTCCGGAAATACTGTCTTTTTCGACAGCATAAATGCGTGAGTTACCATGCATTTCCAAAGGCATTTTACCAATGAAATTTCCTGTTCCGGTTGCAGGGTCAAGAATCGAAC
>USJI01000277.1 GCA_900554975.1 uncultured Ruminococcus sp.
TTTCTGTTACAGACTTCCTGTGCCAGATCAAGGTCAAATCCAACATATTCTCCGTTGTCGTCTTTGTAGCCGTAAGGCGGGAATTCAGCATCAAATCCGACAATAAATTCCGTATCACTGTTTTCAGCAAAGCAGACAAAGCACTGCATAACTGAAAAAGAAAGAACAATCGTCAGCAATACAGATAAAAGCAGTCCTGATTTTCTTTTCATAATTTTCTCCTTTATTTTTATAAGTTGTGCTACTATAGTAATAGTTTAGCACAATAAACAATTCTATTATATCATACTTTTTTATCTGATTCAACATATAAAAACAAAAAAGACGGAGAAAATTAAATTTCTCCGTCTTATATATCAAACATTACGATTATTCACTTACATATGGCAGAAGTGCAATATATCTTGCTCTCTTGATAGCAACTGTCAGCTGACGCTGATGATATGCACAAGTACCTGTAACACGTCTTGGCAGGATCTTAGCTCTGTCTGTCATGCATTTTCTGAGCTTTGCAATATCCTTGTAATCGATTTCGTCAACTCTGTCTGCACAGAACATACAAACCTTTTTGCGTGGTCTTTTAGCACCGCGAGAATTTCTTTCTCTTTCCATTACATTAGCCTCCCTTATATAAAGTAATTAAAACGGAACTTCTCCGTCACTCAGGATTTCTTCAAAATCACTAAGGTCACCAAGCTGTATAGATTCTTCTGCCGGCTGATTCTGGGCAGGAACCGGCTTAGGTGATGCCTGTGTCTGCTGTTGCTGAACAGGCTGTTGGAAATTATCACTGATACCGGTTGCAGCAGCACTTGCAGATTTTGATTCGCCGAACGAAACATTGTCTGCCTGAACGTCCATGCTGTAATGTTTAACACCGTTTGCATCAGTGTAATCATTATTTCTCAGACTGCCTTCGACAATTATCATTTTTCCCTTTGAAAAATACCTGCTGACAAATTCAGCAGTCTGTCTCCATGCAGTAACACGGATAAAATCAGTCTGTCTTTCACCTGTATCTCTGGAACGATAGCCTCTGTCAACTGCTACTGAAAAGTGGCAGCTAGAAATTCCGAAAGTAGTCTGTCTGAGTTCCGGATCGGCTGTAAGTCTTCCCATTATAATAACCTTGTTGATCATTTATGAAGTCCTCCTGTATGAATGGTTATTATTTCTTTACTGTGATCATTGAACGCATAACGCCGTCTGTGATCTTAGCGATTCTGTCGAGCTCAGCCGGAAAGTCCGGTTTGGACTCGAATGTGTAAAGTACATAGTAACCTTCAGTCTGGTCGTCAATTTCATAAGCGAGCTTACGCTTGCCCCATTCGTTGACTTCTTCAACAGTACCGTTGTTAGCGATAAGAGTCTTGAACTTTTCGATAAGTTCCTTCACCTTGTCTTCACCGGCAGCAATGCTGAATACAACCATTACTTCATACTTAGCGGATAATTTTGCCATGTAAAACACCTCCTCCTGGATTTAGCCCGTCATAGCATACGAGCAAGGATAACATATCTATTATATTCCTTTTTTATCTGGTTGTCAAGTGATTTTTAAAGATTTTTTGCAATTTCCTTTAAATATTTGCGGAAATCCGAGCCTATTTCAGGGTGATCAAGACCAACTTCAACGGAAGCTTTAAGAATTCCGAGTTTGTTTCCCATATCATAACGTGTGCCTGTAAAGTCAACACCTGCAAAACCTGAACGCTGAGCAAGTATCTTCATAGCATCTGTCAGCTGAAGCTCATTTCCCGCACCATAAGGAATTTCTTCAAGTATTCCGAATATTTCAGACGGAAGGACGCATCTTCCGAGAATAGAGTAAAGAGAAAACTCCTTTCCCGGTTCAGGCTTTTCTATCATATCTGTGACCTTATAAATATTTTCTTTAAGCGGCTGTATTTTCATAGAGGAATATTTGCGTATATCATCTCTTGAAACTTCTTTTATTCCGACTGCACCGCAAAGACCTGTTTCTTCGTATGCTCTCATAAGCTGACCTATGCAAGGGTCTTCACCGATTATAACATCATCACCGTACAAAACAGCAAACGGTTCATCGCCGACAAACTTTTTAGCCTGTAAAACAGCGTGTCCGAGACCTTTTTGTTCCATCTGACGGACATATGTGATATTTGCAAGTTTCGTAATATCTATTACCTGTTCGAGCATTTTTCTTTTTGCTTCACCGCCTTCCGCAAGCTTGTTTTCCAGTTCAGGCATACGGTCAAAATGGTCTTCCATTTCTGATTTTCCACGGCTTGTGATAATGAGAATATCCTCAATACCGCTTTTTGCGGCTTCTTCAACAATATACTGGACAGCCGGTTTATCTACAATAGGGAACATTTCTTTAGGGATTGATTTTGTAGCCGGAAGAACTCTTGTTCCGAGTCCTGCCGCAGGTATTACAGCTTTTTTGATTTTCATTTAAAACCTGTACCGTATCCC
>USJI01000278.1 GCA_900554975.1 uncultured Ruminococcus sp.
AGAGATATAAAGGTTATTGCTGATTATGATTACGAAAGCGGTTCAGGATACCTGAAGGCAGATCTTGATGTTGATTCCCGTTATGATGAGGAATATAGCGTAAGATTAAGGCTCAGTGATGCAGGAGGCAAAACTATTGCTGAGAAAAATATATTTTCTTTAGAAATAAATCTGGAAGTGGAAAATGTAATACCATGGAGCGCCGAGATTCCGGAGCTTTATACACTGACAGCAGAGATAACTGACAAAAACGGCAGGATAACTGAAATTTCATCTGTTAAGGTAGGATTCAGAAGATTTGAAATGAAAAAAGGTATAATGCTTCTGAACGGAAAGAGAATAATTTTCAAAGGCATAAACAGACATGAATTCAATGCGGAAAACGGACGTGCCATTTCAGAAGCTGATATGATATATGACATTGAATTTATGAAAAGAAATAATATAAATGCTGTCCGTACCTGTCATTACCCGAATAATTCAAGATGGTATGAACTTTGTGATTTATATGGCATTTACCTTATAGATGAAACAAATCTTGAAACACATGGTTCATGGCAGAAGATGGGACGATGTGAACCATCATGGAACATTCCTGCGTCACTTCCGGAATGGAAGGGAGCTTGTCTGGACAGAGCAAAATCAATGTATGAACGTGACAAGAATCATGCCAGTGTGCTGATATGGTCATGTGGTAATGAATCATACTGCGGAGATGTTATAGCATCAATGGCTCAGTATTTTCATGAAACTGATCCGACAAGGCTTGTTCATTATGAAGGCGTTACATGGAACCGTAAATATGATTATATTACAGATATGGAAAGTCGTATGTATGCAAAGCCGCAGGAGATAGAGGAATACCTGAGAAAGAACAGCGGAAAACCGTATATCAGCTGTGAATATATGCACGCTATGGGTAATTCACTCGGAGGAATGTTACTTTATACACAGCTTGAAGATAAGTATGAGGCATATCAGGGCGGATTTATATGGGATTATATTGACCAGGCGATAATTACTGTAAATGATGATGGCAGAAAAGTGCTTGCGTATGGCGGCGATTTTGATGACAGGGCAACAGACTATGGTTTCTGTACAAACGGTATAGTTTATGCAGACCGCCGATATTCTCCTAAGGTTCAGGAGGTAAAACAGCTTTATTCCAATATAAAAATTAAGATTGAAAATGAGTGCATTACAATTGAAAACAGAAATCTGTTTGCTGATACTGAAAATCTCAGATTCAGAATATCGCTGAAAAGAAATGGTATTGAAATAGGTTCTGAAATAAAAAAGTACATAGTTCCGGCAGGAAAGAGTGAAACATTTAAAATACAACTGCCGGATTTAAGCGGCGAAGGTGAATATGTATTGGAAGTTTCAGCTCAGCTTGACTGTGATACGCTCTGGGCTGAGGAAGGTTATGAAATTTCTTTTGCACAGCAGATTCTAAAGGTTTATGAAAGTAAAAAAATAACCATATCAGACAAAAAGCCGGATATAGTTTATGGAGATGTAATTATCGGAATTCATGGTGAGAATTATTCTATGCTCTTTGATAAAAATGAGGGCGGAATTGTTTCTCTGATATACGGCGGACGTGAATTTATAACAAGAGTTCCGAAAGTCAGTTTCTGGCGTGCAATGACGGATAATGATATGGGAGCAGGAGAACCTGAAAAGCTTTCGCAGTGGCTTGTGGCAGGAAAGTTTGCTGAATATTGTCCGGAACAGACAGGGTACAGAGAATCTGAGGACAGGCTTGAAGTAACTTTTGTTTACAGAGCGGCATCTGTTCCTTCATTTGATTTTAAAATTATCTATACTGTTTTTTACAATGGCTGGCTTGAAGTCAGGGCTGAGTATCCTGGAGTAAAGAAAATGGCTGATATGCCTGTATTTGCGATTGACTTTAAAATGAAAAAGGAATACAGTGATTTCAGTTACTATGGAAATGGTCCGGACGAGAATTACTCTGACAGAAACTGTGGTGCAAGACTTGGCATATGGAAATCAGACAGCCGCAGAAATTTATCGTGCTATCTCAGACCGCAGGAATGCGGAAACAGGACAGAAGTGCGTACATTGAATGTTTACAATAAAAACAACATTGGTCTTACATTTGATATGGTAAGCAATCCCTTTGAAATGAGTGCTCTTCCATATAGTTGTTATGAACTTGAAAATGCTCTTCATATTGATGAACTTCCGCAGGTCAGATATTCATGGGTGCGGATTGCCGCCGGACAAATGGGAGTGGGCGGAGATGATTCATGGGGAGCACCTGTCCATGATGAATACAGAATTGATTCCGAAAAACCGATGACACTTGCTTTTATGATAAAACCTTATTGTGAATAAATAAAAATTGCCCCGGCTCAGATAAGAACCGGGGCAATTATTTATTTTTTATCTTTGTTGTTTTTATTATCCTTATCGAG
>USJI01000279.1 GCA_900554975.1 uncultured Ruminococcus sp.
ATTTTATCCTTTTTATAGGGTATAATATGAATAAAGTAAATATAAAAAATAATTTGTGAAGAGTTTCTTGAAGGATGACAACAAAAAAAGAAAGAATCTGCGGTATGTTACTGCCGCCCGTTGTGATACTTGTCGCAGTGGGTATTTTCTTTGCGGTTTTCGGGATTTTTCCGTTCGGCAGCAAAACTGTTTCCTGGTGTGATATGAATCAGCAGACAGTTCCTTTGCTTATGGACCTTAAAGATATTTTGAACGGAAGAGGAAGCTTGTTTTACAGTACGGGAAATGCCGGCGGCATGAATTTCTGGGGAGTGTTTTTGTTTTTTATTGCAAGCCCCATGTATCTCACTGTAAAATTTGTTGAAAAATCGCATATAATTTATCTTGTTAATATTTTGCTTGCTGTAAAGCTTGCTTTGTCCGCTTTTACAGCTGCAATTTATTTTATAATTTCACATAAAAAACTGAATATCAGGGGAGTTGTTCTCCTGAGCGTTATGTACGCTCTCTGCGGATACGGCATGATGAATTACCAGACGCTTGTGTGGCTTGATATAATGTGTCTGTTTCCACTGCTTGTTCTGTCTGTCAGACGAATGTGCTGTCAGCATAAACCGGCTTTGTATTTTGCGGTTCTTACGGCGATGATGCTTATAAATTACTATCTTTCATTTATGGTGGTTATTTATCTTATGATTGCTGTACCGCTGTTCATATTCATGATATGTAATCCTGCTGAACGCAAAAGAGCTTCGTCACTGTTGGTCATATCCAGCTTTCTGGCTATGCTTGTAACAGCACCTGTATGGCTCTGTTCGTTTCTTCAGATTTCATCATCTGCAAGAGGGGAGAATTCATTCTCATCGCTTCTGTATAAGCCGTTTTTTGAAAGTACAGGTGACAAGTTCGCAATTGTAATGTGTACAGCTATGTGCATTGCGGTTATACCTTTTTTCATAAAGAACAGGATATGCCGTGACAGACAGGTAAAGTACAGCATTATTCTTCTGATTTTTCTTGCAGTGCCTGTGTTTGCCGATCCGGTGAACAAGATATGGCATACAGGAAGCTATCAGTGTTTTCCGTTCAGATACGGATTTATCGTTATTTTTACTATGCTTACGCTTGTTGCACATTATCTTGAATCTGCGGAATATGTCAGCAAAGGCTCGGCCGGATTTTCAGCGGTTATGATTCTGCTTGCTGCTGTATTTTTCGGAGTGGCTGTGTATACAGTCCGTGTAAAAAAACAGACGCTTTTAAGCTATGTAAATACGCTGCATATAAGCAGTGATGCATTTAAAATACTGTTTGCACTTGCGATGTTTGCGTGTATGCTGTATATTATATGTTTCATGCTTTTGGGGCATAAATTCATAAGCCGTAATGTTTTTTATCTTGTGGCTTCTATGGTATTTGTGACGGAATTTTCAGTCAGCTTTGCAGTTAATGTGGGGTACGGCTCAAATTCGGGGGATATATTCAGAACCAGTTCTTCTATTGAAAACAGAAGTGACAGCGATGAACTTGTCCGAATGAAGTCCGAAAAAAAGTACCTCCATGTAAATATGTTCGGCGGATTGGGCTATGATTCAATGGCACATTACACTTCGCTTACTTCCGAACAGTATATGTATGCCATGAAAAAGCTTGGATATTCGTCATACTGGATGGAAGTCGGTTCAAACGGCGGAACCTGTCTTACAGATGCGCTTCTGGCTGTGGGTTATTCCATTGGTTCGTATTTCGATTTCAAGTCATATCAGCACATTCTGGATACCGAAGGCGTGCTGAAAATAGCTGAAAATACGATTTGTGCTACGGCAGGGATAACAGGTAAGAAATCACCGGAGGAAATGAAAAATCTGGATTATACTGACAGATTCAGCGTACAGAAACAACTGGCTGAAAACATTTTCGGAACAGATGAAATGCTGCATAAATACAATATTTCCTATGTCGATAATGGAACTGTCACATATGAAAACGGGAAATATAATATTCAGGCAGATGATCCGGATATGAGCCGCTGTCAGATAAGATATTCTGCCGCTGTTTCGGGGCATCAGATTCTGTATTTTGATATATTTGATTCTCTGAACAACCACATTTCTGAAAGTTTTTACAATTCAGTCAAGGTATATGTCAACGGAAACTGTATTACTTCAGAGTTCCCGTCGCAGAAAAACAATGGTATATTGTGCCTCGGGGAATTTGAAAATGAAACAGTGGAAATAATGGTTGTCATGACACACGATATTTCTGTAAAATCATTCGGTGTGTTCGGAATTGATACTGACAGTCTGAAAAAGAATGTTTCGGAACTCAGCGGATGTACATTGCACACTGATAAAAATGTTATAACAGCAGAGTGCATTTCATCAGATAATGAAACTTATCTTTATCTGTCTGTTCCATATGAAAAGGGGCTGACAGGATTTAT
>USJI01000280.1 GCA_900554975.1 uncultured Ruminococcus sp.
AACCAAGTTGTATTTGCTTCCATTAGCCGTTACACCGTCAAGTGTTGTTGTTATTGCTGTTGCATCTGTAAATGTTGTACCTGAGCCATCTGCTTTTGTATTCCATCCTACAAACTTATAATTTGTTCTTGTAGGAGCTTCCGGCATCAATGTACCAAGAGCATCTCCAAGATGCGGATATACATACTTCGGATTTGCATCCGTTACTGTTGATGAAGCACTTCCTGATGCATTACTGTCAAATGTAACTTTTACACCATTATCATTAGGTGTTTCATTACCCGGTAATTTATCCGGTGTTACAGGAGCATCTGCCCAGTATGCATACAATTCTACCGGATTTGTTCCACCGGCAGCTGTTGAAAAATCATTTAATGTAGCGTAATCAGCTGCAGTAATGAATTTACCTGAACCGTTTGCCTTTGTATTCCATCCTACAAATGTATAATTTGCTCTTGTAGGGTCTGAAGGTGCTGTATAAGATTTTGAAGGTGCACCTTTGTCTGTAGCAAATGGTGTTGCCTGAGTTGTTCCGTCGTTAATGTTAAAGTTTACAGTAATATCAGATTTATATGTTGCCTTTACCGTTATATTTGAATTTACTGTTGTTGTCTTATCAAAATCTGAATTATCGGCTGTATTTACCCACTTATCAAAACTATAATTTGTTTTCACCGGTGTTGTTGGCATTGCATCGCCAATCGAATCACCTTTACCAACAGTTATAGTTGTCGGAGCAGTAGGTGATGTTGCATTGTCATAATCAAATGTTACAGTTACCTGATCTCTGCCTGCATATGTCCAATGTGCATACACCGTTTTATTATCTGTTAAAGTAAATTTATCAGTAGTATCGGATTCTGAAGCCGCTCCGTACCAACCGTTAAATGTGTATGCATCACTTGTTGCTGACGTCTTTGTCGGAGTAGGCATCTGATATGCGTAAATTGTATCACCTCTGACAATCGTCATAGATGCAGGTGTTACTTGTGCGTCACATCCTGTAGGACTAAATGTCAATGTTACTGCATTTTCCGGATTCTCCGGTGTCCACATTGCATAATAGTCAGTATTGCTTGAAATTGTTTCTGCCTGTAATTGTGTATTTGAGTATGCAGTGCCTGAGCCGTCTGCTTTTGTATTCCATTCTTTAAATACATAATCTGCTCTTGTAAATGTCGGAATATCACTTGATTTCAAACTTGAACCGGCACTAATTATTTTGTTTGTTGTGTTTTCTGTTTGTCCATAATTCTCATGGAATGTTACTGTTACATTCTGTACCCAATGAGCATAAACATCGGTGATTGAAGAAACGTCAGTTGCAGATGAAGTATTTGTACCATCATCAAATACGATTTCATCGCCACCGTTTGCTTGTGTAAACCAGCCTCCAAACGTGTAACCAGCAGGTATTTCAAAGTCATCACTTGATGTACCAACTGTTGGTTTTTGCGTTTCAGCAATCGTTGCACCGGCTTTTGGTGATACTGTAACATCCTTGGTTGTCTGTGTACCTGATGGATAGTTACTGTTGAATGTAACCGTGTGACCATTAACATATGTGGCATAAACTTTTGTATCTTCTTTTATCTTTGTTGCTGTCGTAAATTCTGTTGCTATTCCTGTATCGCTCGGAATATAGTACCATTTATCAATAAACTTTCCTGAAGGCACTGTAAAATCTGCAGATGTAGGAAGTGATGCTCCCACAGTGTCGAGAGCCTCACCTTCAGTAACTTTTGTATCTTTGCCATCTATATGGCCATTATACATACTCGTTGATGAATCATAGTTCTCATAATATGATACTGTATATTTCTGAGGGAAGAGATTAACTTTTGATGCATCAAAATCTATTACTGTAAAAATATCCGTATCTGAACCATCTTTAGAATATTGATATAACGACCTACCACCGCTTAAAGAATTTAAGCCAAACGACATACTTGTGGCACTTTCTGATGTTGTATATCTAATTACATTTGTTCCCGGTGTTGCATTTTCAATACCTGACAGCATTTTAAACTTAATAATCGCTAAATAACAATCATCTGCACCTGAATAATTTACTATTTTATTACCTGCATTACTTCCTTTTGCACTAACAACCATTCCTGCAGTAAAACCATTGTTTGTATCATCTGTCGTAGGATTAGTTTCTTCTATTGATTCAGATGCATAACTATACTTACCCGGTTTTGGTAGTTTACTCAAAAACGACCCTGTATAATTCAATCTTGATGTCCATGCACTTACAATTCCTTCTGCATCTAAGCCATCATCACCGTAATTATTCTCTGGCTCAAACTCTACATAATTGGTGTTATATGCAATACCTACTGAAATATCATTTAGACCAAATTGTTCATTTTTTATAAAATTAGCTGCTTCGTAAATATTTTTGAAATCCTTCATATATACACCA
>USJI01000281.1 GCA_900554975.1 uncultured Ruminococcus sp.
ATGCGGAAAGACTATTAAAAGTGCAGTTGCTTCAATAACTGCGTCTGCTTCTGATGAAAGAATTGCTTCACTGAAAGAGCAGATATCAAGCGGAAATTATTATGTATCGTCCGGTCAGATTGCAGATGCCATTCTTGACAGACTGGTTTAACGGGAGTACATTAATATGGAAAATTTCGATGAATTTTATGACTTTATGAGTTCATATACAGAATTTCTTGAGGAAACAGCTGAAAAGGAAAAGGAAAAGCTCAGTGCGCTCCTGTCAGATGACCTCAAACGTATTGAACATTGTCTTAATGAACATCAGTCTACTATAAAGAAAACTGAAAAGTTTGAGAATGACCGTGAAGAACTTCAGAAGCGTCTTGGACTGGACAATATGACATTCAGGGAAATAATTGCCGGCACAGATGATGCTGAAGAAAAGGAAATGCTCCAGAAACTCTATAACAGATTTGTTGTTGCTGTAGATAATGTAAAACACGCAAACAAGACTTCTTTGCAGGTTGCACAGACAAATCTTAAAATTCTTGAGGAAATCATGCCGTCCGGAGTTACTGATGCCAGATGCTATAATACGAAAGGCGTTTCAACCGGAAGAAAGAACATCGGCATTCTTAATACGAAAATTTGACAGCTTTACTTTTGCCAGGAGGGAAATATATTGAGACCGACTTTTTTAGGCTTTGAGGCCGCTAAAACAGGTGTTTTTGCAAGCCAGAAAGCACTTGATATCGTAGGACATAACCTTTCAAACATCAATACAGAAGGTTATTCACGTCAGAGGGTTGACCAGACTTCACAGTCTGTTGCAGGATATACATCAAGACTCAAGCCGAATCTTACAGCACTTGCCGGAATGGGTACATATATCGAAGGTGTTGCACAGCTTCGTGATGAAAGACTTGACAATGCATACCGTACAGAATCAGTTAATTCCGGATTCTACAGCCAGCAGTCAACAATGTTTACTGAAATAGAATCAATTATGCAGGAACTTGAAGTCGGCAAGGACGGAAACGGATACGGTCTGAGTGATGCAATCAAAAATCTTTACACAGCTCTGGAAGATTTTTCATATAATGCAGCATCGGAAACAGACGCAAACGTCTTTGCAAATGCAATTTCAAATGTTACACAGACACTGAACAGACTTTCGAAAAACCTGACAAATTCAGCAAATCAGTACAAGGAAGAACTCGCAATAAAAACTACAGAGGTAAACACAATGTTTGCTGATATTGCAGAACTTAATGCAAGTATCAGACGTTCGATAAATGCAAACAACTATACAGACCAGTATGGACCGAATGAACTGAGAGATCAGAGAAACCTTCTCCTTGACAAACTTTCAAGCTACGGAACTCTCAGAGTCGAAGAACAGACAGACGGAACTATCACTGTTGAGATGAACGGTCACAAATGCGTCTGGGATACAGAATGCGATTCTATAAATTATCAGGAAAACAAGAACGGAACAGTTCAGCTTAACTGGAAGAGTGACGGTTCAAATGCTGCAAAGGATACAGGTATTTTCAAGGCAACCGTTGACATTCTTAATGGAAGGGGAATAGGCGTTCAGAATTCAAATGAATCAACAGTAAACGGCTATCTTTATTACCAGGATAAGCTTGACGCATTTTCTGAAAGACTTACATATGTTCTGAATAATACATTTCCTGATAAGGTTGATGCACAGGGAAATGCGATAACATACAAAAAACTTGTCGGTGAATCGGTTGAAACGAAAGACGGATATGAAGTTTATCCGGATATGCTTGTTTCAGCAAGAAATATTACTATTACAGATGAGCTTGCAAATGATTCTTCCTATCTGTTGAATGCTGATAAGAGTACAGATAATAAATATCTTCTGGAACTTGTCAATAAACTTACAAAAGATGAACAGACATTTGTTTCTGCAAGTGATAAGTTTACAGGTACATTCCAGGAATTTGTTGCTGACTATACCGGTACTCTCGGAAGTGACAACACCTATTCCGAAGGCAGATACAAGGCTTCACAGACAATGCTCAATGAGATTCAGGATAACAGGGATTCTGTTGCCGGTGTAAGCGAGCATGAAGAAACAGTAAGCATGATGACATATCAGAGATCCTATCAGGCTGCAGCAAGAATGATGACAGTTATGGACGGACTTCTTGATGTAATTATCAATAAAACAGCAAATTAATCTGATGGGGGTATTGTTAAAATGAGAGTTACCAATAACTATATGACAAGAAATTATCTTAATAATCTTAATAATTCCTTGTCACTTTACAATGAATCTGAAAATAAGCTGACAACCGGACGCAAAATAAGCAAAATGTCCGATGATGTTTCTGCCGGAACAAGAGCACTCGGCGTAAGAACCCAGTCATATAAAAATGAGCAGATTCGTGAAAATGTTGAGAAGGCGG
>USJI01000282.1 GCA_900554975.1 uncultured Ruminococcus sp.
CAAATAATAACATTACTGAAATTAAGAACTTGTTCAGTTCTAAAATATTAAGGAGATTTTAAATATGAAAGCAACTGGTATAGTAAGACGTATTGACGATCTGGGACGTGTTGTAATCCCGAAAGAAATAAGACGAACCATGAGAATTCGTGAAGGTGATCCCCTTGAAATATATACAAGCAGTGACGGCGAAGTTATCTTTAAAAAATACTCTGCAATCAGCGAAATGAGCGAAAATGCCGTACAGGTAGCTGACATAATGAGTAAACTGGCTTCCTGTCCTGTAATTATTTTTGACCGGGATCATGTTGTGGCAGTTTCCGGCGTTTCAAAAAAAGAATTCAATGAACGCCGTGTTTCTCCAGAACTTGAAGAACTTATGGAATCAAGGAGAAATTATTTCTGCGACAGTCATGACAGAAGCAAGATGATGCCTGCTGAAGGTGTTGAGAAGTATGCTGTTGCCTGCATTCCGATAATAAGTTCAGGTGATGTTACAGGTTCAGTTGTGTTTCTGGAATCAGAGAAATCATCTGTTGTATCGGAACTGCAAAAGAGCCTGATAAGTGCGGCAGCACAGTTTCTTGGAAAACAGATTGAGGGATAAAACAATTTTAAAGCAGCTTATGCATAGTTTCGCACAAGCTGCTTTTATTTTACCTATAAATCTTCCGGATCGAATTCTTCTTCTTTGTTGTTAAGTGCAAAATTTATTATCTTGCTGTAAAATCCGGTAGGATTAAGCATAATATTTTTCCCCAGAAGTTTAGCCTGACTTAAATCCGGAGCATAAAGTTTCAGATCCATAAGGTCGTCTCCGATGTCAAGACAACGGCAGTATACATAATATCCCTTTTTGAGTTCAATATAGTCAATTTTTACTTCGCTTTCATATTTGATTTTTGCAAAGTATTTAAGTGCCGCCTGAACAATTTTATCCCTGTATGACTTTTTAACATAATCTTTCAGCATTTTTGCACAGTTTTGTCCTTTCGGAGTAAGGGAGAACAATTTATGTCCCTTTTCATCTGTTTCAACTGCGATAGATTTGTTTTTTATCAGATAATCAATAGCGTCCTGATAGAAAAAATAGTTGATTATTTCAGTTCCGACCGCAATATCATAAAGCTGTTCTGAATCAACAGGCTTGTCGATTCGGTAGAGCAGATAGCATATAAGTATATTAACGGTCTGAAGATCCTTTAATTCTGTGGACGCAGCCTCAAACATTTTAGTACTTTCATCCATGTTAACACCTTTTTCAGAAATCTCAGAAGTTAGGATAATCGAGCATATGTGACAGGATACCGATATTAACAGCAGCTTCAACACATGGTACAGCTCTCGGAACTATACAAGGGTCATGACGTCCCTTAATGCTCAGAACATCATTTTTCATGTTGCTGTAATCAATTGTTTCCTGTGGTTTGGCGATTGAAGGAGTAGGTTTTATTGCAACATTAAGGGTGATCGGCATACCTGAGGAAATTCCGCCCAGTATACCGCCATGATTGTTGCTCTTGGTTTTAACGTGTCCCCGCTCATCAATGTAAAATTCATCATTGTTCTGGCTTCCGACCATTTTAGCTGTCAGAAAACCTGCACCGAATTCCAGTCCCTTGACTGCCGGAATACCGAAGATAAGCTGTGCAAGAGTGTTTTCCAGTCCGTCAAATATAGGCGAACCGATTCCGGCAGGAACGTTTACGCAGGCACATTCAATAATTCCGCCCAGCGATTCACATCCCATACGGGCAGCCTGAATATCGTCAAACATTTTCTGTCCCTGTTCATCGTTAATAACCGGAAACTTTTTGTATCTTACATCAAGGATATCTTCCTTTGTTACATTTGTTCTGTCAAATTTATCGTCCTGTATGCCGTGTATCTCAGCGATATGAGCACCAGTATAGATTCCACGTCTTTCAAGAATCTGTCCGCATACAGCACCGGCAAAAACAAGCGGAGCTGTAAGTCTGCCGGAAAAATGTCCGCCGCCTCTTATATCGTTGAAGCCTTTGTATCGGATAGTTCCTGTATAATCAGCATGACCGGGTCTTGCAAGCTTTGAGATATTCGAGTAGTCCTGAGAATGTGTGTCAGTATTCTGAATAAACGCACAAAGCGGTGTGCCGGTTGTTTTATTGTTGTATACGCCTGACATTATCTGCGGCAGGTCTTTTTCACTTCTGGAAGTTGTAGTTCCGTCCTTTTTAGGGGCACGTCTTGCAATGAATCTTCCGAGTTCTTCAACATCAATATATTCTCCCGGAGGAAGGTTGTCCATTACCACTCCTATTGCAGGGCCGTGTGACTCCCCGAAAATTGAAATGGAAATACGGTTATTAAAAAGTGATGACATCGGCATTTCCTCCTAAATTGTTGTAATCTTTAAAGAAGTCCGGATAGGACTTT
>USJI01000283.1 GCA_900554975.1 uncultured Ruminococcus sp.
CTGCAACGCTTGAAATTGCAGATAGCAGTAAAGGAAGCGGAGCTAATGTTCAGCAGTGGACTGTAAATGGTCAGAGCTGTCAGAAATGGATTATTGAAACATCAGAAGTAACATATGATTCCGGCGATGTAAATATGGATAAAAAGACAGACATAAATGATTTTAAAATGATTGACCAGTATCTCATAAAAAAGGAAAAGTTCAGCAATGAACAGTGTGTTCTTGCAGATGTAAACGGTGATGGAAAGATTAATATTTTTGACCTGATTGCTTTGAAACGCAAAATTCAGAATTAATGATAAAAAAGAAAAGAGGACATAGGCTTATTGCCTGTGTCCTCAGATTTATTATATTTTTACTGTGCTTTGTATACACTCAGTTTTACATCTTTGCCGAGAAGATATTTATTAAGCAGAATCAAATCAGCCATTTCAATTGTTCCGTTACCATTAGTATCAGCAGCGGACGCTTCAATAACTGTCGGGAGGTCATTTGCAAGCATTCTTTTCAGTTCGATAGAGTCAAGAACATTGACATTTTTGTCAGCGTTAACATCTCCCGGAATAAAATCGACATCCGGTGTTTCAGAACTGCCGAAGTTCTTCCAGTCTGGAAGTTCAGAGAGCGTTATACAATAATCGCTTGTGTAAAGTTTTTTCAGTTCATCAATATCCTGATAATCAGAACCTGAGAGAAATTTTGGTGAGCTTTCTTCATCATACCAAGGGCAGAAGTAAAGCCAGCCGGCATTTTCTATTTTGATATTGTCAAGAGCAGGAATTGTATCATTTTCAGGCATGGAAACCATTTTATTACCCTTTACTGTATTGTAGAGTTTCCAGAAAATTCCGGATTCAGCGTCCAGATTCGGACCGCTTGTTTTACCATCATGACGGTTATGCTGTGTGTTGTATTTATCATAGCCGACTATGTCAACGTAATCATCTCCGGAGTACCAGTCAGCTGAAGCTGCTGACCATGCATAAAGATTCTGTTCCCAGATAAGATTGTGTATGTCATATTTGTCCTGCAACTCACTCTGGAGAAATTTCCACAGTTTATTATAAACTTCCGGACCTTCCTTGCCCCACCAGAACCATGAAGTGCCTCCGTTGGAGTAGTTGCCGTCTGCTTCGTGGAGAGGGCGGAAAATAACAGGAACATTTGCGTCCTGTAATTTTTTAAGCTGCTGAGCAAGATTTTTTATGCAAAGCTGGAAGTAATTATATTCAGCAGTACCTTCTGTGTATGCATTGGAAGGGCTGAAATCACACTTTTCACTATATGTTGTTTTGGAAAAGTCCAGCGGTTCTCCAAGAGTATAATCGGCAAGAACTGTTGGAACATTTATATGCCATGAGGCTGTGCAGATACCATTTTTATTGTTTGTCCAGTCAATCATACGTTCAACGATACCATCGTCCCACTGATAGCACGGGCAGTTTGCACCAAAATCAAAACCCTGAATAGCAGACATATCGCCTACTGTATCTTTAAGATATTTCAGTTCTCTGTCATATTCGCAGTAATTGTAGTTGCGGTTCTGTGAATCATAGCTGTAAACCTGTCCGTCTGACACACTTCCATACAAATGATGAGCCGTCATCTGCAACGTCCTTATCCGCTTCGTCAAAGCTGTACTGATTTCCGTCGGAATCAACGCAGGTATTGGTTGCAGCATCATAGCGTATAGTGGTGTTCACCTTATGGCCACCGCCATAGATAGTCTGCTGACCAGACAGAATGTTGTTGCCATATACACTGCAAAGGTAATTCATAAGGTTTTGAGTTTCCTTTGTTGCCTTGCTGTCGCAAAGAGTCGGTGAAACTTTGAGTTCAGGGAACGAAGCTTTTTTAATTGTAATTGTATCCAAAGCAGCGTATCCGTATTTCGGCATGAATTCAAATGTGTTTACACCCTTTTTGAGACGCACTATTGCGAACTGATAATCCTTCCATTCATTGGTATATGGAAGTACTGTGGTGTACT
The DNA here is from genome assembly GCA_900554975.1 of uncultured Ruminococcus sp. Lineage (GTDB taxonomy): Bacteria > Bacillota > Clostridia > Oscillospirales > Ruminococcaceae > Porcipelethomonas. The sequence goes on from USJI01000283.1 coordinate 1,991, forward strand.
CAGATCCATTGATAGCAAGTGTCTGAAGTCTGCCCTCTTCGTCCAGAATCTGTGCATACCTTACATCAATTTCATACATTCCTTCTTCCGGAGCTTCTACCTCAAACTTGATATTTTTGGCTGTAAGGTAGGTAAACCCGTCACCGGAATATCCTGGAAGCTGAGTTTCGTAAATTGATGTCCAGAGTTCCGTATCTTCTCCCAGCAGTTCACATTCAGATTCAAATATAATATTGTCTGAGTCTGCGGCATATCCTGACAACATTGGCAGAAGTGAGTTTGCTGTCAGCACCATAGCTGCGGCAGTGAACGTGCATGAGATTCTTTTCAGCTTTTTAAGCACTGTTAAAATTCCCCCTTTTAATTTTGATAAAATTGCTTACAAACCTATAATTATATTATAACTTTATAATTCCCAA
>USJI01000284.1 GCA_900554975.1 uncultured Ruminococcus sp.
TAAAATCAATCTACACCGGAGAAACAACAACCTGGGAAAACATTGCAAAATGATCCGGGGGAAGGATAATAAATGAAAAATTTTCTTGAAATTTTTATGAAGATAATTTTTCTGCTTGCGGCGTGTGTATCAATTTTAGCCGTTGCAATGATATGTATATTTCTCTTTGCAAACGGCATACCTGCCATGCAGGAAATCGGAATCTTCAAATTTTTAAGCGGAAAAGTATGGCGACCATCCAATAACATTTACGGAATCCTGCCATTCATCCTCGGAAGTCTTTATGTAACTGCCGGAGCAATAATCATGGGTGTTCCTATCGGAATTATGACAGCTGTGTTCATGGCTAAATTTTGTCCTAAAAAGTTATATAAAATATTAAAACCGGCTATAAACCTCCTTGCCGGTATCCCTTCAGTAGTTTACGGCTTCTTTGGTCTTGTAATGCTCGTTCCTGTTACAGGAAGTTCCATGCTGACAGCTTCAATAATCCTTGCAATTATGATACTCCCGTCTGTTATAGGTGTTTCGGAATCAGCCCTTATGGCTGTTCCGGACAGCTATTACGAAGGTTCTCTTGCCCTCGGTGCAACACATGAAAGAAGCATTTTCTCTGTAATGCTCCCGGCTGCAAAGTCAGGAATATTTGCAGGTGTTGTTCTTGGCATCGGACGTGCGATAGGCGAAACAATGGCGGTAATGATGGTTGCCGGAAACCAGCAGGCTATGCCTTCAGGCATTCTGAACGGTGTCCGTACACTTACATCAAACATCGCAATTGAAATGGGTTATGCAACTGACCTTCACCGTGAAGCTCTTATTGCAACAGGCGTTGTATTATTTGTATTCATCCTTATCATTAACATATCATTCTCATTACTTAAAAGGAGGAGCAAATAATGAATCCTGTAAAAAAAGAAACTTTCAAAGAGAAGTTAAAGCAGTATAAAAATGCTCCGTTTTCCTTTGTACTTATGATACTTGTTATGCTTTGTGCGGCAATAACAGCAGTAACACTTATCTTTATTGTAATTTACATTCTTGTAAAAGGTGTTCCGAATCTTACTCCTTCACTCTTCTCCCCTACTTACAACACTGAAAATGTATCAATGCTCCCGGCAATAATCAACACATTCATAATGACAATTATTTCACTTCTCATAGCTGTTCCTCTCGGAATCTTTTCTGCTGTATATCTCGTTGAATATGCAAAAAGAGGAAACAAGATAGTAGGCATAATAAGAATGACAACCGAAACGCTTTCCGGCATACCGTCAATTATATACGGACTTTTCGGATTCCTGTTTTTTGTAACTACCATGCATCTTGGATATACAATTCTTTCCGGTGCACTTACACTCGCCATAATGATACTGCCATTAATCATGAGAACTACCGAAGAAGCTCTGAAATCAGTTCCTGATTCTTACAGAGAAGGAAGTTTCGGACTTGGTGCAGGAAAGCTCAGAACAGTATTCAGAATAATAGTTCCGACAGCAATACCCGGAATTCTTTCAGGCATTATCCTTGCAACGGGACGTATTGCCGGTGAAACTGCCGCACTGATATTCACAGCAGGAACAGGTACTAAAATTGCTGCAAAATTCTGGAGCGACTCAGGAAGAACACTTGCCGTTCATATGTACAATCTTTCAAGCGAAGGTCTTTACATTGACCAGTGTTACGCTACAGCAGTTATATTACTGGTCATGGTAGCCCTTATAAACGGTCTTTCAGGACTGGTTGCCAAAAAACTATCGAAAGGATAAATCATGGATAAGTTTAAAGTTGAAAATCTTGATCTGTACTACGGACAGTTCAAGGCATTGAAAAATATAAATCTTGCTATCCCCGACCACGAGATAACAGCATTTATCGGGCCTTCGGGCTGTGGAAAATCAACATTGTTAAAATCATTGAACCGTATGAATGACCTTGTTGAAGGCTGCCGTATAACCGGAAAAATCACGCTTGACAATGAAGATATATATGATAAAATGGATGTAAACAAACTCAGAAAAAGAGTCGGAATGGTTTTTCAGAAACCAAATCCGTTCCCTATGAGTATTTATGACAACATCGCTTACGGTCCGAGAACACATGGAATACGCTCTAAGGCAAAACTTGATGAAATAGTTGAGAAGTCTTTAAGAAATGCGGCTATCTGGGACGAAGTAAAGGACAGACTGAAAAAGAGTGCACTTGGTATGTCAGGCGGTCAGCAGCAGAGACTCTGTATTGCAAGAGCACTTGCAGTTGAACCAGATGTTCTTTTAATGGACGAACCTACATCAGCTCTCGACCCGATTTCAACTTCCAAGATAGAAGACCTTGCAATTGAGCTGAAAAAGGAGTATACTATAATTATTGTAACTCACAATATGCAGCAGGCCGTTCGTATTTCT
>USJI01000285.1 GCA_900554975.1 uncultured Ruminococcus sp.
GCATATTGTCAGCAACAGTTCCGGAAAACAGAGCGGCCTTCTGTGGAACAACTCCGATAAGCTTTCTGAGTGATTCAAGAGAATATGATTTTATATTCTTGCCGAATATTCTTATGCTTCCAAAAGAAATATCATAAAATCTCGGAACAAGATTTGCCAATGTGGATTTTCCTGAACCTGTACCGCCGATAACACCAAGAACTTCTCCTCTGTTAAGTGTAAATGTGATATTTTCAAGAGAAAGGTCGCCCGCACCCGGATATTCAAAGGAAACATTATTAAACTTGATTGCAGGTTTGCTTAAATCAAATACTTTGTCTTTGCCTGTAATTATGCTCGGCTGAGTTTCAAACACTTCATTGATTCTTGATGCAGAAGATGCAGCCTTTGTAAAAACAACAACAAGGTTTGCCAGGACTACCATTGCAAGGAGTATTTGCGTCATATAGTTTACAAAAGCAGTAATTTCGCCCTGTGTCAGATGACCTGTATCAACACGGATTCCTCCAAACCAGAGTATCGCTACGATTCCGAGATTCATTATCATGAATGTTACAGGATTGAGTATAGCTGATATTTTTCCGGCAATGATGGAACTTTCAGCAAGTGCCTGACTTTCCTCATTGAATTTTTTCTTTTCTTCGTCCTGCTTTGAAAATGCTCTGATAACTCTTACACCTTCAAGATTTTCACGGGTCAGCAGGGAAATTTTGTCCAGTCCTTTTTGTATCCTTTTGTACATAGGAACTGTTTTTTTCATTACCCATACTATTATAGCTGTTATGACAGGTGCAGCTATTAAGAATACTATGGAAAGTTTCAGGTCAAGCATCATAGCCATTACTGCCGCACCGATTATAAGAAACGGTGCTCTTACAGCAAGACGTATAAACATATTTACACCGTTTTGTGCAAGAACTGTATCATTCGTAACTCTTGTGATAAGAGATGATGTTCCGAACTTGTCTATTTCAGCGTGGGATAATCTGTTTATGTGTTTATAAAGCTCATTTCTGAGTTCTGTTCCGAAACCATATGCACATTTTGCCGCAAAAAACTGACAGGTGAGTGCAAATCCCAGACCGCAGATGCCAAGGACAACGATAAGACCGCTCATTTTCCAGACATAGTCTGAATCGTTGTTTCCGATACCGTTATCAATTATTTTAGCCATTACAACAGGAACTATAAGTTCGAATATAGCTTCCAGAAGTTTGAAGAAAGGTCCGAGAACCAGTTCTTTTTTGTAATGCTTTAAAAACCGCCTTAATTTGAACATTCGTTAAAAAACTCCTTTTCAAAATTTTCTTTATTTTCTATCTATACTATTTTACACCATAAGCGGAATTATTTCAACCATATTTAAAATAATTAAAACAATTTGGGAAAAAAGGAATATCTGCGTATAAAAGATATTACTTCGGTTCAAACTAAAAACGGAGGTGTTAAACGTGAAGAAAAATTCTAAATCCATTTTAAGCGGAAAAGGTTTCTATATTGCTCTTGCTCTGAGTATTGCAATGGTTGGTGCGGCGTGTTATTTTGCATACACCCAGACTGCCGAAAACATATCCGGACAGCTTGATTCATCACTGAATATGATGAACAGTGACAACAGACAGCAGGACGTTGCAGGAGTGAAAACAGATATACCCAAACCGGAAACCAGGGCGGTAACATTTGCACAGACAACAGAAACAACAGTTGCTGAAACAGAGGCGGAAACCGAACCTGAGGAAGAATTGCAGGAAACGGCAAAACCGGAAGTCAGAAAGCTTGTTATGCCGCTTGAAGGTGAAATACTGAATGAATTCAGCAACGGTGAGCTTGTGAAGTCAAATACTACCGGAGCATGGCAAACCCATAACGGGATAGATATTTCTGCCGCACTTGGAGATGTTGTAACTGCTTCGGATTCCGGAACGGTTTCGGCAGTTGATGAAGACCCTTTGTGGGGGTATACTGTTACTATTGACCACGGAAACGGTATTATTACAAAATACTGCAATTTAAACAGCGGTGTTACAGTTCAGGTCGGACAGCAGGTAAGCAGCGGAGAGGAGATAGGTGCAGTCGGTGAAACAGCAGATATAGAAACAGCTGAAAAGTCACATCTTCATTTTGAAGTGTATAAAAACGGTTCATTTGCAGACCCGCTTTCACTTATGTAAAAGATTCAGAAGGTTATAAAAAAACCCTGTATTTCGATTAGGAAATACAGGGTAAATTTTATTTTTCATCTGACTGGCTTACTGCCTCAGCAAGCTCTTCATATATTGATGTTATATTGTGTATAACCTTTTTTCTTACAACAAATCCGGTATACTGGTCGTTTTTCATAGCCCAGTATGTATTGGAATCATCTCCCGGTACCGGAATATATGAAATGTCAGTTACA
>USJI01000286.1 GCA_900554975.1 uncultured Ruminococcus sp.
GAAAAAATGATTACCAATGCACCGGTTAAGACATTAATATTTGGTGACAGGTTTCCATTCCGTTATTTTGTAGAAGATTACGGTCTGGATTATTATGCGGCATTTGTGGGTTGCTCAGCTGAAACGGAGGCAAGTTTTGAAACAATTTCTTTTCTTGCCGGAAAAATGGACGAGCTTAATGCTGATACAATTTATGCTATTGAAAACTCTGACAAATCAATAGCAGAAAGTATTATTCAGAATACGAAAAGAAAGGATCAGTCCATAGCCGAACTGAATTCCATGCAGTCGGTTACTTCTGAAATGATATCGGATGGTACGACCTACCTGGGATTAATGGAACAGAATTACATAGTACTGGAAGAAACACTTTACTAAGATGAAATGAGTTTGAGAACCTGTTCACATTCTTGTGTTCAGGTTCTGAATCAATAATGAAAAGGAAGCAGATTATATGTCAGAACAATTAATATGTAAATCAATTTCTATTGGATATGACGGAATAATTGTATCGGAAAATATAAATTTTAAAGTGAACGAGGGGGATTATCTTTGTATTCTCGGGGAAAACGGTGCAGGGAAGAGCACACTGATGAAAACTTTGCTGGGATTGATTCCGGTTGTCAGAGGAGAACTGAGATTTGGCAGTGATATGACAAAAAAATCAATAGGATATTTGCCGCAGCAGACACCTGTTCAGAAAGATTTTCCGGCATCTGTACGGGAAATAGTTCAGTCAGGCTGTCTTGGCAGTTGCGGTATGCGTCCGTTTTATAATAAAAAAGAAAAAAGGACCGCAGAAATTATGATGAGTAAACTTGGAATAAATAATATTTCAGGGAAATGTTATCGCGAGCTTTCCGGAGGACAACAGCAACGTGTACTTCTTGCAAGGGCCTTATGTGCTGTAAGAAAAATGCTTGTTCTTGACGAACCGGTTACAGGACTTGACCCGAAAGCAGCATATGATATGTACGGGCTGATTTCGGAACTTAACAGAAGAGATAAAATTACAATATTGATGATTTCCCATGATATAAACGCTGTGCAGTATGCAACACATATTTTGCATATAGGCAAAATACAAGTTTTTTTCGGAACAAAACAGGAATATTTAAAAAGTTCTATCGGAATTTCATTTCTTCATAATTATAGTGGGGTGGTGAGTCAGCAGTGAAAGAACTGATTGAAACATTAAAGTCTTATTTTGAGTATCCATTTGTACAGTATGCAATGATTGTCGGACTCCTTATTGCTCTGTGTTCATCACTTTTGGGTGTTACTCTTGTACTGAAAAGATACTCCTTTATAGGAGACAGTCTTTCTCATGTTGCATTTGGCGCAATGTCTGTGGCAATTGTTGTCGGTCTTACAAATCGTATGATGATAATTTTACCTGTTACAATCATGTCGGCAATACTTCTTCTGAGAACAGGACAAAACACGAAAATCAAAGGTGATGCTGCCCTTGCTATGTTGTCTGTAGGTGCACTGGCAATCGGATATATGCTTGTTAATTTATTTTCAAGGTCTGCAAATATATCAGCTGATGTATGTAGTACATTGTTTGGCTCAACCTCTATTCTTACCCTTACCAGACCGGAGGTTTATCTTTGTCTTGGAATGTCCGCAGTAGTTATATTTATATTTGTAATGTTCTATCATAAGATATTTGCAGTTACTTTTGATGAAAATTTCATGACTGCGACAGGCATGAATGCAAATGCATATAATCTGCTTATTGCAATTGTTACAGCTTTTATAATTGTACTTGCAATGAATCTTGTTGGCTCTCTTTTAATATCAGCGTTAATTGTTTTTCCGGCATTGTCAGCAATGCGTATTTTCAAAAACTTTAAAGGTGTTATTATTTGCTCAGTATGTATCTCTGTTATATGTTCAGGATGCGGAATAATATTTGCAATACTATTTTCAACACCTGTTGGTTCGACGATTGTCGCAGCGGACATTGCGGTATTCCTGATGTTCTGGGGGTTATCTTTTGCTTTAGGGAGGGTCAAAAAATGAACAGAATATCAAAGTTTGCATCCATTTTATTGATTTTTATATTGCTTTGTTCGTGCGGAGATAATTCAAAAATGAACAGTATTATTGAAGAATATTCATTGTATTCTGATAAGGCTGATAGTTTACAGGATCAATCACCAGAATCTACATCAGATGAAAAAGAATTTTCAGATATTTCAGAATATGATGTTGATCTTACAACGCTCAACCCGAATATGGTTTATGCACAGGTGTATGATATGGTTTCAGATAGTGAAAAATATGTTGGAAAATCAGTAAAGGCAAGAGGGACTTTTGCATATTATAAGGAAGATGACGGACGTGAACTGTTTGCAGTAATAATAAAAGATGCTAC
>USJI01000287.1 GCA_900554975.1 uncultured Ruminococcus sp.
TTTTAAATACTTGCATATTTTTTCCTCCTTGTAAGCAGAAAACCGCCTGTCGTGAATACAGCTGACATAATAAGAAGTGTTATAAGTTTTTCAATGTAGCGTGAATAGTTATCATAAATGGCAAGACAATAGAACATATCCGAAATTACCGCTGCTGGATTGATTTTGTTGATAACAGGGCAATGCTGGTCAATTATAGCTTTCATATTGCCGACCATAAGTCCGCTGAAGAAACAGCATACCATTGAAAAAGCCATAGATAGTCCAAGTTTTACACCATCGGACATTCTTCCCACTGAGCCTATGAAAAATCCCAGTGAAACACCAGTCACAGAACCCACCACACCCGAAAGATATATCAGCGGAATTTTATTACCCATCTCTATTTTCAGAACAAACAGAATATAGGTGATGCTGACAAATACACATATGATATGCATACATACAGTAGCGAAAAGACTTGCGGTAATAACTGTAAGCTTATGAGCAGGAGCAACACACTTTCTCATACCTATTGCAGAAAGATTGGCTTCATTTGAAACTGCCACCAACAAACCAGCCGTTGTTCCGAACAATGCAGTCATTGCAATAAGATTCTGAAAGTATTGCACATACTCGTCCATATTTCCGCCGGACAGTTCTCTGGTTTCAACAGAGTTCACATCAGCTGAAAGTGCGGCTGTAACCTCCGGAAGTTTCTCAGGATTATTAACTGCTGTATCAGAAATTATTTCCTTCTGAATCTCATACTGTTCCAGAAAAGATTTTATTATAGTCTGCTCAAATCCTTCGCCTGAAACTGCAAGTGAAATCTCATCATCAACACAGATAATTCCTTTTATATCCTCGTTTTCAAGCAGTTTTTCAGCTTCATTCATATTCGTATACTGCACTTTGAAAAGCGGTGTATCCCCCTCTGAAACAGAGTCAATCACCTCACGAAATACGCTGTCCTCTTTCACCTCTGCAACAGCAACAGGGATTTCAGTAAAAATTTCGTTCTTTTCATAAAGCTTGCTGAATGCAAGATTGAAAAATGTTCCCAATATAATCGGAAAGCACATCAGCCAGAAAATAACTTCTTTCTGTTTAGCAACGTTTAAAAATTCATATCTGAATATATGCCAGAACATCATTTTCCCTCCCTGTCACGAAGTTCCTTGCCCGTAATTTCAAGGAATACATCATTAAGCGTAGGCAGTTCGGAATAAACTCTGCCGAAAGGAATTTCATTTTCCGAAAGAATACCCAGAACTTTGACAAGATTATGTCTTCCGCCGCTGCACTTTATTACAAGTTTGCCATCTTTAAAATATGTTTCATAGACGTGTTCCAAAGCATCTATCTTATTTTTAATCTCCTGATCAGGCGAAAAAATTTCAATGCTGATTGTCTCAGTATTGCGTATCATCTTTTTCAGTTCGTCTTTTGTTCCTATTGCCACATTTTTGCCCTTGTCTATGATTGCAATACGGGTACATATCTGTTCAACTTCCTCCATGTAGTGAGAAGTATAGATAATTGTACTGCCATGGCGGTTCAGCTCCTGTATTCCCTCAAGAATCCTGTTTCTGCTCTGCGGATCAACCGCAACAGTAGGTTCGTCAAGAATTATAAGCTTAGGCTTGTGTGCGATTCCACAAGCTATATTCAGACGACGCAGAAGTCCCCCGGACAGTTTTTTCGGATAAAACTTTACAAAGTCCTCAAGTCCTACAAACTCAATCGCCTCATTGACATATTTTTTTCGTGCTGCCTTGTCTTTTATGTAGAGTCCGCAGAAATATTCGATATTTTCACGAACAGTAAGTTCATCAAAAACAGCCACATTCTGCATGATAACACCAATCTGACTTTTTACCCTGTAATTATCCGGAGTCATTTTTTCTCCGAAAATTTCAATAGTTCCCTTGTCAAATGTAAGCAGTGACAGCAGACAGTTTATCGCTGTGGTTTTGCCAGAACCGTTCGGCCCCAGAAGTCCGAAAACTTCTCCTTCTTTAATATCAATACTGAAATGATCAAGCGCTACAAGGTCTTTATAACGCTTAACCAGATTTTCAATTTTTACAACAGTTTTAGTCATAACATTTTCCTCCATATACTGTATAGTTAAATTATATATTATTTTCACGAAATCAGCAAGTGAAAAAAGTCAGTATCATATATGACATTTGTCATGTTTTAATAATTACAGAAATTGAATAGAAGATGATATCTGTGCTTTTCCTTCGGTTTAAGTTTCCTTGCATGATACTGTAAAATATGATATAATATTTTAAACTCATAATAAAAATTTTGTATACGGAAAATATATTAAGGAGACTCAGATGAGCAAAATATTAATTGCAGAAGATGAGGAGCCCATTGC
>USJI01000288.1 GCA_900554975.1 uncultured Ruminococcus sp.
GACATACGGACTTCAGTTCCACCCGGAATCAGTTCTTACAAATTACGGAAAAGTAATGATAAAAAACTTTTTGTCAAAGATAGAAGGTATTAAAATGAATGATGTTAAAACAAATGCTCCGGAAGCCCCAAAGACACTTTTAAAACCGTTTATTGCAAAGGTTGTTGACGGAAACAGTCTTACAAAAGAAGAAGCTATGCAGGCTATGGACGTAATCATGAGCGGAAACGCAACAGATGCGCAGATTTCTTCCCTCCTGACTGCTCTGAGAATAAAGGGCGAAACAATTGATGAAATAACAGGTTTTGCACAGATAATGAGAGAAAAGGCAAATACTGTAAAAGACTGTAAAGACGCAATAGACATTGTCGGAACAGGCGGTGACCTTGCAAACACATTCAATATTTCCACAACTTCTTCATTTGTTATTGCCGGTTGTGGTGCAAAGGTTGCAAAGCACGGAAACAGAAGTGTTTCAAGCAAGAGCGGTGCAGCTGATGTTCTTGAAAAACTTGGAATTAAAATTTCTTCTTCTCCGGAACAGGCAAAGGAAATGATAGATTCCATAGGCATATCTTTCCTGTTTGCACAAAGCTACCATGGTTCAATGAGATTTGTGGCTCCTGCAAGACGTGAAACAGGAATCAGAACAGTATTCAATATTCTTGGCCCTCTGGCAAATCCTGCAAACACAGATTATATTCTCCTTGGCGTATATGAAAAGGAACTTTTAAAGCCTATGGCAGAGGTTCTTATAAACCTTGGAATTAAAAGAGCAATGCTTGTTTACGGTAATGACAAGCTTGATGAAATTTCCATTTCTGACAATACTTCTGTTTGTGAAATAAAGGACGGTCAGATGTCATTCTATGAAATCAATCCGGAAGATTACGGATTCAAAAAAGCATCTAAAGAAGATGTTGTCGGCGGAACTGCTGAAGAAAACGCAAAAATAACTCTGGGAATACTTCAGGGAAAAATAACAGACGCAAAACGTGATATCGTTCTTCTTAATGCCGGCTGTGCTCTTTATATCTGCGGCAAGGCTGACAGCATAAAAAGCGGTATTGACCTTGCAAAGGCAAGCATTGACGGTGGCTGGGCTGAAGCAAAACTTAACCAGCTTATTGAAAAATCAAACAATATTTGACGGAGATTTAATATGATTCTTGACGATATAGTTGAAAAGAGAAAAATACAGCTTGAAAGAGAAAAGCAGAAACATTCATTTGAAGAAATCAGAGAACTTGCGGTGAATGCTGAGAATCCATGTAAGGATTTTTATGCGGCACTTAAAGGCGGCAACCTTTCTGTGATTTCTGAAGTAAAAAAGGCTTCTCCTTCAAAATCTGTTATAAAAGAGGATTTTCACCCTGTCGAAACTGCAATTGCATATGAAAAAGCCGGTGCAGATGCTATTTCCTGTCTTACTGAGGAACATTACTTTCAGGGCAATAGTGAGTATCTTGCCAGTATAAGAAAAAATGTAAGTATACCGATACTCAGAAAAGATTTTATCATTGATGAATATCAGATATATGAAGCGAGGGTTATTGGTGCTGATGCTGTTTTGCTGATTGCGGCTATACTTGATACAGACACTATGCTGCGTTTCAAAAATACCGCTGAAAATCTTGGAATGAACTGCCTTTTTGAAGCACATAACAAAGAAGAACTTGACTCTATATTAAAGTGTTCACCGAAAATAGTAGGTATCAATAACAGAAACCTAAAAACCTTTGAAGTGAGCCTTGACAATACTGCAAAACTCAGCCGTTACGTTCCGGACGAATGTGTACTGGTTTCTGAAAGCGGAATAGCTTCCCATGAAGATATGAAAAAAGTTCGTGAAAGCGGTGCAGATGCTGTGCTTATTGGTGAAACTCTTATGCGAAGCGGAAACATTGCCGATACAATAAAGATGCTGAGGGAAGGTCTATGAAGGTAAAACTCTGCGGTACAAGGCGTATTGAAGATATCGGATATATGAATGAATTTAGTCCTGATTATGCGGGATTTATTCTCTCGGAAGGTTTCAGACGCACTGTAAATTATAGTACATTTCTAAAGCTGAAAAGCAATCTTGATGCAGGCATAAAAACTGTTGGTGTGTTCGTAAATGAACCAATTGAGAGTATTCTGAAAAATTATGCAGATAAGCTTGATGTGGTTCAGCTGCACGGAGATGAATCTCAGGAATACATTGATAAACTCCGGGCGGCAACAGACTGTGAAATATGGCGGGCTGTAAGAGTCAGAACGTCTGATGACATTTTAAAAGCTGATATATGCGGTGCAGACAAGCTTGTTCTGGATAGTTTTTCAAGTTCTGGCTATGGCGGACTTGGCAAAACTGCTGACTGG
>USJI01000289.1 GCA_900554975.1 uncultured Ruminococcus sp.
ATTTTATGGAATCAAAAACTGACAAAGCAGTTTCAATGTTTAATGATGATACTACATATAGTTCACTTGCAAAATATGCCGAAACTATTTCTTATGGCAAACTGAAAGTCAGGTCATATTTTCCGCAGCTTGAAAATGGTGTGATAACTCCATATATTCTGAAACAAAGCAGGGACGAATATACCGATTATAACCAGTATGCTATTGAAATGATAGAGAATATATCCGTTCCGGAAGACACACCTCTTGATGGAAACAAAGACGGATATATTGACAATATTGTGCTTGTGGTTGATGGGAAAACAACATCAATGGCTGACCCGTTATGGGCAAAGACATTTCATATAAACGGTCTGAATGTAAACGGCTGTATTGCAGGAAGTGTAAATTTAATGACAGGTTACACTCTTGTCGGTTCAGAAATCTTTAACGGTATCGGAACAGTCTGCCATGAATTTCTTCACAGCATGGGCTATCCTGACCTGTACAGAAAGGATACCAGTTCAGGCAGTCCTGTAGGGCAATGGGACATAATGTCCACAGCCTCGATATTCCTGCAATATCCACTTGCATATCAAAGATACAAGGTGTCCGGCTGGCTTGATGCTGAAAATATAACCGAAAACGGAACCTATACTCTTGTTCCTGCGTCCCTTTCAGAAGGAAACCGTCTTTACATTCTGAAAACTCCGCTTTCTGATACTGAATTTTTTGCCGTTGAATACAGAAAACCGGGTACAAGATACTCAGACGAGCTTGACAGTAAAATTTATGGTGAAGGTCTTGTGGTATACAGAATAAACACTCTTTACAATGGCAATTACAGAGGAGATTCAGACGAAATATACGTTTTCCGTCCGGACGAAACTGAACTCAACGCCGGACTTGGCGACCTCACCCGTTCATGCTATGGCGGAACAGATGCTCCTGACCATATAGGCACTACTGACCTGCAGAAAACCTTTGCTGACGGGGCACTGGTCTACACAGACGGAACAAACAGCGGAATTTCAATAAATAATATCAATATAAAAGATGACGGAACACTTGATTTTTCAGTTGAATTTGCTGATGTTTCAGACAAGCATCTCTGGACGGCCGTAAGCGGTATTGATTTTCCTGAATCACAACAGTCATATGATATGACAACAGGAAATGACGGAAATCTTTACTATCTTTCCGCAACAGCAAACTCCATGACACTGTACAAAATAGAAAATGACAAACCCCAGTCCGTCACATCACCTTTTAAGGGAACAATATATAATCCTCAGCTTGCTTTCTGCGGAAATGTACCTTATGTAATGTATCAGGATAATGACTACATACTTCATCTGTGCCGCTGGAACGAACAGTCTGACAGCTGGACTGAATGCTTTACAGGTACTGAAACAGCACAGTATAAGGATATTACCTCTGACGGCTCAAAAATTTATTTTACTTACACAAAAGGTTCTTATCCATATGAGCTTTATGCCGACTGCTATGACCCTCAGACAGATAAAGTTTCCGGCATCGGCTCACAGATATCAGCAAACGCCTGCAACATGGAAATTGCAGTTACAGACGGTAAAATCACAATCGGCTTCCGTGATCTTGCCGATAACAATGTTCCGAAAGCTGCTGTATATAACGGAAACATCTGGGAGATAACAACTCTGTCCGAATCAGACTGCGGAACAGTTTCTGTACTTGCAGACGACTCAGCGGTATGGATACTTCCGTCCGGTGGAAAAACCGATATATACAAAATGGAAAACGGAACTCTGACAAACTATCCCCTGCCTGATGAGCTGAAGGAACGTGCATTCCAGCTCATACCTGCTGTTTCAGACGGAAAATTCTATATGGCTGTCAATGCACAGAATCCGGAGGAATTTTCTCTTTATGAACTGAATGAAGAAACCGGAATATGGCACTCAAGCGGAAATTCAATTGCAAGAGAAATTGTTAACTCCCCTGTTCTTGCCGCTCAGGATAATTTTCTTTACTGCCTTTACACTGCTTCAGACCAGAATGTCCTGCTCAAAAAACTTCAGCTTACAAGTAATACGGAAAAGGCATTCGGCGACATTGACATGAATGGAAAAACGGAAGTCGCAGATATAGTAATACTTCAGAAATATCTGACAAAAAAATCCGTTCTGACATCTGCGCAGCTTGAAACAGCCGATATCAATTCAGATGAAAAGATAAATATTTTCGATGCTGTAAGCCTTAAACGGTATCTGCTCTCATAAATTTAAACACGTCCTTAACGGGGCGTGTTTCTTTATAAAAAGTTATCTTAAAAACTTGATTTTTTCTGAAATATATGATATAATTAATTTGTATTTATGTGGAGTGGTATCGAAGT
>USJI01000290.1 GCA_900554975.1 uncultured Ruminococcus sp.
TGGATTATATTCAGTAAAACAAAAAAATTATGGGATGAATTTTAAGCTATTGGAAGAATTGTTAATGAGGAGAGGTGTTTATTTATGCAATTAATTAAAATCACATCTGTTCCGCTGAAGTACACAATGAGTACGGAAAATGCCCGTTTGACAGTTCCTCAAATTGAACCTGCCCAGATGAATCAGAAGACTACGCCGCTTGAAATCAATATTGATACAGAACCGATAAAGCTGTGTATGGATTCATCTGAAATGCTTAAAAGCATGGGGATGAAAAGTGTTGCCGACTATGCAAAAGAAGCTCCGGCAAAAACTCAGAAAACTACAAATGACGTCACTTCCGAATATGTACAGATGGGGAATAAAATGACAAAACCCGGTATGACAATAGCGGAACTTATGCGTGAAAAGTCCCTGAGTCATACAACGATTGAAACAGTTATAGGAAGTATCCCGACTGAAAAAATTGATATGTCATGGGAACCTGCAACTGCTAAGTATGATGTAAAAAGAAGTAAATCGGAAACTGACTGGAAAAAGGCAGCACAGGAAATGGAATTTATTCCGAGCAGTGTCAGTCTGGAAATTGAACAGTATGCCGATGTCGTAATTGAGTATATCGGAGGATATAATTATGTTCCGCCAAGTTCCGATCCGGATTATGAAGAAAGTGAATAAAATTAAAGACTGTTCAGATATTTTAATTTGAACAGTCTTTTTACTAAAAGTAATGATTTAAGTGAGGTTAAAATGAAAGTTCAGACAAGAGATTTTGGTGCAGTTGATGTAAATAAAGAAGATTTTATTAAATTTGACGGCAGAATATTTGGATTTGAAGATTATAATGACTATATTTTATTGTATGATGATGAATTCAGCGGAGAATATGTATGGCTTCAGTCTGCTGAAGAACCTGATCTTTGCTTTATAATGGCAAACTCTGCTCTGATTCCTGATTATAAACCGGATTTTGAAAAGGAAGCAGAAAAGGTGCTGGGAAAAGGGGAGTATGAATACTGGCTTATGATGGTTGTATCTGAAAACGTAAAGGACAGTACAGTAAATCTGAAAAGTCCGGTTATCATAAACCTTAGTAATAACAAGGCTATGCAGATGATTATGGAAGATGAATACCCGATAAAATATTATCTGTTCAATTCCGGAAAGGAGAAAAAATAATGCTTATTTTATCCAGAAAATCCGGAGAGTCACTGATGATAAATGAGGAAATTGAAATCAAAATCATTGAAGTAAACGGTGACAAGGTGAAGATAGGAATAGATGCACCGAAAAATGTCAAGATTCTCAGGAAAGAGCTGAGCCAGACAATGGAGAGCAATAAAGCGTCGGCAGCATCAATGAATCCGAAAAAGCTGTTCGGAATGCTCAGTGATATGAAAAATAACGATTAGTGGAGATATTTTATCAGTTCAAGACTGCCGAGTTTGATGAAATCGGATAGTTCAGCCTGTTCTTTTTCTTTGAGTTTGCTGATTTTATATATGTATTTTGTTGACTTCCCGAACATCAGTCCGTTCTGAGCCAGCTGGAGATTTATGTCACATTCCTTTGAAAATACCGGGCTTCCGACTCTGATTTTCAGCATATCTTCATACTCACACATAATGCGTGAAGAGCGGATTACCATTTGCTTTAATGAGGTTGAAATAATGGTGCAGTCATCCCATTTGTGAACAATTTTATTCTTGGAGAAGATTCCGCTTTTTACGATCGGTTTGTAAATTTTGGCTCTGATGAATGTTGGAATTTCAAGAACATTTTCGGCTCCGGGAATCAGTGTGCATTTTATATCAACCAGACGAAGAAGATTTTTTGATGATAAAAACACTTTTCCGGTTATTATATGTGTTGATGCTATACCTTCCATGCATATTATCTTGGCATCAGCATTTATTTTCAGAAGCGGTACAAACTGTGAAGTGAATTCTGCAAACCTTTCTTTCAGAGAAACAGAAACCTGACCGTTTTCGACAATATTTTCGTCCATTGATTTTAAAATGGCTTTGCAGTTTGATGGGAACATACTGAAATTAAACTCCTTAATTTAAATTTTTAAAAACTATTCTTTATTATATCATAATATTTGTAAAAATGCAATTTGCGGAAAGGATTTTTATGGAAAATTGTAAAAATATAATTGAAAATCAGAAAAAAATCAATGAATACATGGAAAAATATGAATTTCATACACGAAAATTGCTTAATTGTGATATAGATGATATTGAAGGTCATGTTGATGCAAGGGGCGAGATACTTTCAAAGATTGATTTTCTGCATAAAAAGGTTCTTGCAGAATGTTCTGAAAATTCAGATGAATATTTT
>USJI01000291.1 GCA_900554975.1 uncultured Ruminococcus sp.
AGCTCCGGGGCAGATAGTTTTCAACCTCTGGCATGGTATGCCGCTTAAACGGATAGGAAATCTGGTCAGAGGATGTGAAAAAACAGATTATAATTATTTCACTCACCTGCTCTGCACATCAGAATTTTTCCGTGAAACCATGAAAAAGGCTTTCAGCTGTACCGATGATGCGATTGTGATATGCGGTCAGCCAAGAACAGATATCATGATGACGGATATGCAGCCGGGCAAGGAACGTGAAATGAAAAGCCAGATTTTCGGCTTCGACGGCAGAAAATACAGGATTCTTCTATGGCTCCCGACCTTTCGTGAAAATGATGAGAGCGAACTTGATATCCTTTCCGATGAACAGTTTGAAAAGCTTGATGAACTTTGTGCACAGAAAAGCTGGAAACTTATTATCAAGCCGCATCCGCTTTCAAAAATCAGTACGGATAATCTCAGCAGATACAGTTCCATAAGGGTCATAACAACAGAACAGCTGACCGCCCGTGAAATAGACTTCTACAAGCTGATAAAGTTTTCAGATGCACTGATAACCGATTATTCCAGCGTTTATTTTGATTACATGATGCTTGACAAACCTATGGGTTTTGTCGTTTCTGATATGGAAAGGTACGACGAGGAACGTGGATTTATTTTTGAAAATCCGCAGGATCTTATGCCGGGGAACATTATACGAAACGGCAGTGAATTCATGGATTTTGCAGAGGAAATAATGAACGGTGCTGACAAATTCCGTGACAAGCGTCATATGCTCAATGATAAATTCAACACATATCAGGACAACCGAAACTGCGAAAGAGTTTTACAGACTGTCGGCATAAAACGTCTTGGAAAATATTATTAAAAAACGCCCCATAAAGGGGCGTTTAATTTTTTATCAGAATTCTGTTTTTTCAGTAATAAATGCAACAAGGTCTTCTATCTTGACTCTTTCCTGTTCCATAGTATCTCTGTCACGGATAGTTACGCAGCCGTCCTTTTCAAGAGTATCGAAATCGTATGTAATACAGTAAGGTGTACCGATTTCGTCCTGACGGCGATATCTCTTGCCGATAGAACCTGTTTCATCGTATTCAACATTGAAATGCTTTGAAAGCATTGTATAAACTTCCCTTGCCTGTTCGCCAAGCTTTTTGGAAAGCGGAAGAACAGCTGCCTTTACAGGTGCAATTGCAGGGTGAAGGTGAAGGACTGTTCTTACATCGCCCTCAGCAATTTCTTCTTCGTCATATGCTTCGCAGAGGAAAGCAAGTGTTACACGGTCTGCACCGAGTGACGGCTCAATAACATAAGGAATATACTTTGTATTTGTATCAGGGTCGAAGTATTCAAGTGACTTGCCGCTGCATTCCATATGTCTGCCGAGGTCGTAGTCTGTTCTGTCAGCAATACCCCAGAGTTCGCCCCACTCCTTGAACGGGAATCTGAACTCAATATCAGTTGTTGCCTCTGAATAGAAAGCAAGTTCCTCTGGATCATGGTCACGATATCTGAGGCTTTCTTCTCTGATTCCGAGAGTTTTCAGCCAGTTCATGCAGTAATCCTTCCAGTATTTGAACCAGTCAAGAGCTGTTTCAGGTTTGCAGAAGAATTCCATTTCCATCTGTTCAAATTCTCTTGTACGGAAAATAAAGTTACCAGGTGTAATCTCATTTCTGAAAGATTTACCAACCTGACAGATACCGATAGGAAGTTTCTTTCTTGTTGTTCTCTGAACATTCAGGAAGTTTACGAAAATACCCTGTGCTGTTTCAGGACGAAGATATACTGTACTCTGAGAATCCTCAGTAATACCCATAAATGTCTTGAACATAAGGTTGAACTGCTTGATGTCTGTGAAGTTTGACTTTCCGCAGTTAGGGCATTTGATATTGTTATTCTTGATAAATTCAGCCATTTCCTCAAAGCTCCAGCCGGCAGGATTTGCATCAGACTGTGCTTCAATAAGCTGGTCTGCTCTGTGACGGGACTTACATTCCTTACAGTCCATAAGAGGATCTGAGAAGCCGCCTACATGACCTGAAGCCACCCATGTCTGAGGGTTCATAAGGATAGCACTGTCAAGTCCTACATTGTTAGGATTTTCCTGAACAAACTTTTTCCACCATGCCTTTTTGATGTTGTTTTTCAGCTCAACGCCAAGCGGGCCGTAATCCCATGAATTTGCTAATCCTCCATATATATCTGATCCAGGGAATACAAACCCTCTGCTTTTACATAGAGCTACTATTTTATCCATAGTTTTTTCTACTGCCATTTCACTACCTCCATCATTGTGATAACCTTTTGACATTCCTGTCAAATTAAATTAACAAAATTTATTT
>USJI01000292.1 GCA_900554975.1 uncultured Ruminococcus sp.
CTGTGATAATGTTATAGGCGTGCGGCAGCCTGTGTTAAAGAAATATGCGCGGCAGCTTGTCAAGGATAATGAAGATTTCAGGGCATTGCTCACTGAACCGGACATTTATCACGAGGAGACACTTTTGCGCGGCTATGTGATTGGATATGGCACGGCAAAGGAAAAGAATTTTGACAGGGCATTGAAGGATTTAAAAGACTATGTTCCGCTTGTCAATAACTGGGCCGTGAATGATGGATTCTGTATAGAATTTAGGGTGATTGACAGCTTCAGGGACGAATTTCTGCCGTATATCAGGGAGTGTGTGTTGTCGGGTGATGAGTACAGGGCAAGGGTAGGGCTTATCATGCTGTTAGACCACTATCTCAAGGTTGATGAAGCTGGCAGCCGCAAGCCCAGAATGAGGAAGGTAACTTCTGCCGATATAAATATCGGAGATGAAAAGTTTATCAGAGACATACAGTATCAAGATAATAGGAAAAATATTCCTGTGAATACGGGAAATGATTATTGGATTCGCAATCAGTTAATCACGGGAAAATATTTAGATGAGATATTATCACTTGTTAACAGGGATTTTTCCGCCAACGGATATTATACCCAGATGGCGGCAGGATGGCTGCTTGCTGAGTGCTTTGTGACATTTCCGCAAAGAATATGGGAATTTCTTACGGACAAAGAAAATCTTAGACTTGATGCTGTATCATATAAAAAAGCGATTAATAAGATATGTGAGTCATTGACACCGGACAAGGAGGTCAAGGAGATGATGAGGAAGATATAAAATTATAGTAGCTGTTCAGAGCCAACCTCGAAAATGCTACGCATTTCGTCGGTGTGGCGTATCCGCCAAATAGATTTTCATATAAAAGCGTTCATTTGTGCAAGCACAACTCACGCTTTTATATAAAAATCTGCTTGGCTCTGAACAGTTACAAATTATATATGAAAATCGGATTGTTTATTGGCTGCAGCAGCTTAGGCGGTGTCTGCACCACATGGAGGTTTAGAGATGGAGCTTGATATAGTTGGTCTTGTTGGTGCCTGTTCATACGCACTTGACTGTATAGAGGCAGAGCTTGTGCATGTCACTAACAGACATGGCAAGAGAGTTGCCTACATCAGCGTATGTATGGCAGAAAGGTTGGGAATAGAAGGAAGTGCATTGCAGGATTTGGCAATCTGTGCAATGCTTCATGATAATGCATTGACGCAGTATATCTCTGAGGAAATACAGGAAAATAACATTTCCAACATATCTCTTGGCGGTAGCACGCAGGGAGATAAAAATACAGTCGTTGAAGGCGGAGGTATGTTCAATGAAAGCGAAGATATAATAAGTGAAAATGGGATGGCATACAGTCCTGAGATAATAAAAAGTATAGTCGGCTCCATACATAAAAAGATAGGGCTGCATTGTACATATGGTGAACAGAATATAAAAAAGCTTCCTTTTTATACAGATGTTTCAGGAGCTGTTTTATATCATCACGAAAATGCCGACGGTACAGGAACATTCGGAAAAAGGTGGGATGAGATTCCGCTCTTTGCGCGAATAATTCATCTGTGTGATATGGTTGATGTCATGGGTAATTCCTGTGATTTCAGCGGTGAGAGCTGGATAAGGGCAAAGGAATATGTGTGCAGGAACAGAAATATTCTGTTTGACAGCGAGTGTGCCGATGCTTTCCTTGAGGTATTTTCAGAAGAAAATTTTGTGAGCATGTCGCAGGACAGGTTTGAGGATGAGTTATGGAAAAAGATACCAAGGGACAAGAGGGACTGTGATTTTGAGACCTGTAAGGGTATCGCAGATTTTTTTGCCGGGATTGTCGATTATAAGTCGGAGTTTACAGGAAAGCATTCGCTCGGTGTGGCCAAGAAGGCGGCAGAGCTGGCAGAATACATGGGATATTCACAGGCTGATATTGAAAAATTCTATATGGCAGGTGCTCTTCATGACATTGGAAAGATGGCTATAGGCAATGAGATTTTGGAGAAACCGGGACGGCTTACGGATGAGGAATTTTCAAGGATGAAAAATCATGCCGGATATACATATATGATACTTTCTGAGGTCAAGGATTTTGATGAGGTGCGCGACTGGGCGGCACTTCACCATGAGAAGCTTGACGGAACAGGTTATCCCTTCGGGAAAAAGGCTGAAGAGCTGAATGAACCGGAGAGGCTTATGGCATGTGTTGACATTTATCAGGCGCTCACAGAGGCAAGGCCATATAAGCTGGGGATGTCTCATGATAAGGCATGCAGCATACTTGAAGATATGGTACAGAAAGGCTGGATTGATGCGGCTGTTACCGACAAGCTAA
>USJI01000293.1 GCA_900554975.1 uncultured Ruminococcus sp.
ATATAGAAGAAGAAAAACTAAAATTTTTTCAGTGGGGTCGGATATTCTTTAAATTAATATCAGTAATGATAATTATTTGCCTGATTATTCTTCTTTATGATGCGGTGGTAGATATAATGGATGCAAACATTCGATGACAATATATATCTTCAATAATTTTTAGTAATCTTTTCACAAAAGAACTGTCCTCCGCTTAGAAAATAGATAGAAATTTTGAAAAAAATTAAGAATATTCACTAAAACGCTTGCTTTATTTAAGTAAAAATAGTATAATGGTTAATATCGGATAGTTTTCCGAGAAATAAAATACGGAGGTTTTAAACAATGGCGTTTAAAAGCGAATATTTACAGAAAGTATACGACAAGGTATGTCAGAGAAACAAGGGCGAAGAAGAATTTCTTCAGGCTGTAAGAGAAGTTCTCGAAAGTCTTGAACCAGTTGTTGCACAGAGACCTGAAATTGAAAAGAAGGGTATCATCGAAAGACTCGTTGAACCTGAAAGATTCATTCAGTTCAGAGTTCCGTGGGTTGACGACAACGGCAACGTTCAGGTAAACAGAGGTTTCAGAGTTCAGTTCAACTCAGCAATTGGACCATACAAGGGTGGTCTCAGATTACATCCAACAGTTTGCGCATCTGTTATCAAGTTCTTAGGTTTTGAACAGATCTTCAAGAACAGCCTTACAGGTCTTCCTATCGGCGGCGGTAAGGGTGGTTCTGACTTTGATCCTAAGGGCAAGTCAGACAACGAAGTTATGAGATTCTGCCAGAGCTTCATGACAGAGCTTTCAAAGCACATCGGTGCTGATACAGACGTTCCAGCCGGCGATATCGGTGTTGGAGCAAGAGAAATCGGTTTCATGTTCGGTCAGTACAAAAGGCTCAGAAACGAATTCACAGGCGTTTTAACAGGTAAAGGTCTTTCATACGGCGGTTCACTTGCAAGAACAGAAGCAACAGGCTATGGTCTTTGCTACTTCACAGAAGAAATGTTAAACTGCATGAAGAACGACAGCTTCAAGGGCAAGACAGTTGTTATCTCAGGTTCAGGCAACGTTGCTATCTACGCTACACAGAAGGCAACTGAACTTGGCGGCAAGGTTGTTGCTATGTCTGACTCAAACGGTTATATATATGATCCAAACGGCATCAACCTCGATGTTGTTAAGCAGATCAAGGAAGTTGAAAGAGGAAGAATCAAGGAATACGTTAACAGAGTTCAGGGTGCTACATACACAGAAGGCTGCAAGGGTATCTGGACAATCAAGTGCGACATTGCTCTTCCATGTGCTACACAGAACGAGCTTGACGGCGAATCAGCTGACGCTCTTATCAAGAACGGCGTAATCGCTGTTGCTGAAGGTGCTAATATGCCTTCAACTCCTGAAGCTATCGAAAAGCTCCAGGCAGCTGGCATTCTCTTTGGACCAGCTAAGGCTGCTAACGCAGGCGGTGTTGCTACATCAGCTCTTGAAATGTCACAGAACTCAGAAAGACTTTCATGGACATTTGAAGAAGTTGACGCTAAGCTCAAGAACATCATGGTTAATATTTTCCACAATGCATATAATGCAGCTGAAAAGTATGACATGAAGGGTAACCTCGTTGCTGGTGCTAACATTGCCGGATTTGATAAGGTTGCTGACGCTATGATGTGGCAGGGTATTGCTTACTAATACAAATTACATCAGATATACAAAATCCCGAAGTATTAAACTTCGGGATTTTTTTATTTCAATCAAAATATTCTTTAACCCGCTGCAAAATGACATCTGAAGTCTCTTCAATAAACCTGAGAATTCTCTCATAGGTCACATAAACAGGAGGTTCAAAAGGTTCTTTTCCGGAAAAGAAATTTTCCTTAATCCAGTTTTCACTGTCAATTATTTCTTCCGGATAAATGTAATCTTCGATAAAACTCCCCTGTGCCGACTTCAGAAGCTTTACAGGGTCATTTTTAAAGTGAAATTTTTTTGCAGTAATACTGTCAGAACCGTTTATTTCCCTCATCATAAAATCAAAAAAACGCTTGTCAGTCTGCTTTATACCGACCTTTTCAGCCGCTTCTGCACATTCAAGGCGTATAGTTTTCATAAACATTTCATCGGTTATAAGATGTACAAGATAGCCTGAATATAAATCATGATTCCTTTCATGTCTGCAATACTTTTCAACAAACCCGTCCATTCTCTGTTGAAAGATTTTCTGGTTTTCCGGAAGAACGAAATCCCAGTCACGAATTCCGTCACGAAGATGCGTATGTTTTTTCATTTCACGTTCTGCTTTTGCAGAATCCTTTGTTATAATTGCTTTTAAAATT
>USJI01000294.1 GCA_900554975.1 uncultured Ruminococcus sp.
GCAGGGTCGTTGGTTCGAGTCCAACTTGGGGAGCCAACGAATTAAATATAATGTTTAAGAGTTCATGATTTATGAACTCTTTTTTGTTTTATTCAGTTATATGGCAATTATGATTAAATAAAAACATTATTATATTAAGAACCATAATGCAAAATTTACATAATATAAGAATATTTTTAAATTATTGACAAAAAAGAATTGTCCCAGAAACGAAACTTGTCCGATTTTCTGGGATGCATCAGATATTTTTAAATCATAAATAATTATCTTTTTAATTTCCTATTCAATTATCTCAACATTCAGTTCTTGTTTATCTTAAATTTTATCACAGAAAAGATTGAAACACAACCTACGTTTCGTGGATTCAGATGACAGCCGCAAGCCTTATAAAACCCATGTAGCATACAGTTCCTATTATAATGCTTGCAAGAGTGTTGTGCTTCCACTTGTATGTAACTGCAACAATGACAACTGCCGCTATTTTCCATATTCCGTCTGAAATCAGATTATTTGCAGTATCTTTAAGACAATATACTATTAAACCAGCCATTATTGAACTCGGAAGCATCTGTCCGAGTTTTAAAATTTTTTCGGGGATTTTTTTATCATTGTGAAAGAGTAAAAAGGGAAGTGCTCTCAAACCAAAAGTAATGAGTGCACAGATGATAACAATAATTATAAATTTTTCAGCACCCATTTTTCGATTCCTTTCTGCTGTTATGAAATAGAAGTATTCCGGAAACAAGAATCAGTGCAGGAAGCATAAATGTCTGCTGGCCAAACAATCCAAGGCATACAACGGCTGAACCAAGACCTGCAATTGCCGGAAAGTGACTGTCGCTTTTTTCCCATTGGTCTATAAAAATGATTACAAATAATGCAGTCATGCAAAAGTCAATGCCATTCAGGTCAAATGGAATCAGCTGACCGATAATTCCGCCGAGGACAGCTCCGGTCATCCAGTAACAGCGACTGAAAAAAGCTACCCAGAACATTATTTTTCTGTTGTTTTCATTATCTTGCAAAGTGCAGTTTACAGCATATGTTTCATCGGTCATGGTATGTATCATGTAAAGTTTTTTATGTCCGGTTTTTCTGAAAGTCTGTATGAACGAAAGACTGTAAAAAGCCTGCCGGCTGTTCATGAGAAACGCTGTAACAGCAATTGTGGCAATTGATGCACCACTGCTCAGGAACGTTATCAGCACAAACTGAAACGCTCCTGTATAGACCGTAAGGCTTGTAAAAAGTGAGGCATACCAGTGAAAGCCTGCATTTTCCATCATCATTCCATAAGCCATGCTCACAACAATATAACTGCACAAAATAGGAATGGATTTGATAAAAGCCTGTTTTAAAATTTCTTTGGTTTTCAAATTTCGTCATACCCTTCTAAAAAGTGATGCTTGACACCATTTTTCTTATAGGCGATTATTGTATCAAGATTGACATTTTCAACGCTTCTGAAAATATGATTTTCAACAAGAGGATTGGTCTTTTTCAGCGCTTTGATAAGTTCCTTTATCTCAACTCTCTTTGAACGGTTTTCTTCATTATTGCAGGTGGTGCAGGTATCAGTGAACTTGCAGGCACACTGAATAAACTGCAATTCATTGTAATCTCTCCATGCCTTGATGTCATCTTCCCTTATGAGGTAAAGTGGACGGATAAGCTCCATACCCTCAAAATTGGTGCTGTAAAGCTTCGGCATCATTGTCTGTATCTGTGCCCCATAAAGCATACCCATAAGAATTGTTTCGATAACATCGTCATAGTGATGACCGAGAGCAATTTTATTGCAGCCGAGTTCCCTTGCAAAATTATATAAATAACCTCTCCTCATTCTTGCACAAAGGTAGCAGGGAGATTTTTCAATATTATAAACAGAATCAAAAATGTTGGATTCCCTGATGGTTATAGGAATTCCAAGTTTTTCAGCATTTTTTTCTATTATCTGACGGTTTGCCGGACTGTAACCCGGATCCATTACAAGATATTTTACATCGAAATCAAACTTGCTGTATTTTTTCAGTTCCTGAAAACATTTTGCCATAAGCATGGAATCTTTTCCGCCTGAGATACAGACGGCAACAGAGTCATTTGGCTTTATAAGCTCATAAACATTTATTGCTTTAGTAAACCGTGACCAGATTGTTTTTCGGAACTTTTTCCTCAGACTCTGTTCTGCTTTTTCAGCAGATGATTTATTTTCCTCATTACTGAATCTTTCCAGAAGCCATGAAATATAGCCACCCTCAAGACTTACAGCATCATAACCCTGTTCGCAAAGCGATTCTGCAACATCAATGCTGAA
>USJI01000295.1 GCA_900554975.1 uncultured Ruminococcus sp.
GACATATCCTTATTGCTTTTGCCCTGCATACTTCTGATTCTTTTCCTGATTTTATAAGAACGCCTCAAAATAATACACAAAACGGCAATAATCAAAACTGAAATTATAATTATCACTGCAACAGCAACCGGACTCATTTTCTTTTCAGATTCCGCAGAGCCGTTATTCGTGCTGTCAGCCGAACCTCCTGTCAACACACCTTCACTGTTCAAAGCTGACGAACCAACAGTGCTTTCCGAAGCAAACTCAGAAGATGCATTTGTTGTAAGGGTAGTTTCTGTTGTAGTTTCAGTTAATACGGCAGTTGTCACAGCTTCTGTCGTTGCCTGCTGTGTTTCAGCTGTCTGTCCTTCGGAATTGAATGCCGCTGCAGATGAAGGAGTGAATTCATAAGGAATCCAGCCAAGACCATCAATGTATATTTCAGCCCATGCATGAGCTCTGTTATCCTTTATGTCAACTTTATAGCTTCCGTCCGCTCTTTTGTTTTCATCGCTGAAATCATCACTCAGAAGTACATATCCTTCGGCATATCTTGCAGGAATTCCTGCCATCCTTGCAAGAACCACACCTGATGTCGCAAAATGCACACAATAACCTTTATGATTTTCATTCAGAAAATAGCTTACAAAATCTTCCGAGGACGGTGTTTTGCCGGGAGTCAGACTGTATTCCGCATTTTCAGCAAGGATATTCCGTATATAATCCAGTTTTCCGTAAAGATCCATATCAGAAATACCGCTGTCTGATATATATCTGCTGTAAAGTGCCTGCATATCGCTGTTATCAGGGACTTTGCAGTAATTTTCATGAACAAATTCAGTATACTGTTCATTAACGCTTCCGCCATGATAATTATTTAAAAAATCCTGAAAATTGTCACGGCTCACCTGTTTTGAAGTAACTCTGAAAGAATAATCCCTGAAATTATCAAGCTTTACAATGGTATCATCTATATATGTGATTTCGCCGTCAGGTACTGATGAATACGGCGTATAGTTATACTTTTCATTTCTGTAGCCCGATTTTATCTCCATATTCACAAAATCAGAAAGATAGTATTCCAGCATATAGTCAGTCAGCATATCCTGCGGGAATGTCTTATTCCGGTAAAACTCTGAAAACATTCCGTCATACTGCTTATAAAGATCATCAGAAAATTCTTCCCAGCTGTTTTTGCTGTAAACTGCTCCTACATACCCCTTGAGATAGATATTTTCTGCAAGTGCGGAATCAGTGTAAACAGTAAGGTCAGTTTTTTCATTGAATGTGACCTTATTAAGATCACCAAGCTTGTGATTATACATCTTAAAATTTCCGATGCCGAAGGATGCCGAAAACCGTTCAAGGCTCGTTCCGAGATCCTCAAATGTAAATTCACTTGCGGCTGTTTTCATGTTTGTCCTGAGCTGATTCGTCTTGTCAGAGCGGCTGAAATCACTTGCCTTTATGAATACTGACGTAGCCGCAAAAACCGCACAGCATATAAATATGAGAAACAGTGAAGTCAGTCCGGAAGTTCTGAACCTTACCACAGGTTTTGCTGTGAATTTATTGTCCTTGCGGAAGAACCCGGACTGTGCTTTGTCAGACAGACTGCCGTATCCGGAAAAGTTCACCGCCAGAAGGCAGACCCAGTAAATCACAAGCATAAGTGCCGGTATCAGTTTCGGAGACTTTCCAAAATAAAGTCCTGTTTCAATAACAGGGAAAGTACATAAAAATCCCATAAAAAAACTTGGGTGGATAAGTGTAAAGTAGCATACTGCAAGTGTCAGCAGTATCACAGCGAAAATCAGAAAGACTTCCTCGTCTGAAAGGCTTGTCCTGCTTATTCTGAAATAGCTGTGTTTATCAGGATAAATTACAGAATAAACCGTATTGAATATCGTTTTGAAACCTATTGTAAACTGTTTCCACTTACGGTAAAGCATAGCTACATACAGCAAAATTGCAGGAAGTGCCGCAAGCTGAAATTTTCTCGGAAGGACAAAAAGAATAATAAATGCCGCAAATGTAAACATAAACGCAAGTTTCACCTTGAATGTCATGTTTATCCCGAACATAGATGAAAATGAAACAATCGTTCCGCAGATTCCTGAAAATGTTATCAGGACAAGAGGGATTATGTTGAGTATCCTTCTTGATTTCGGAACAGAAAGATTCATGCTGTCAATTATTCTTATCCCGTTATATGCATTGTTTTGTTCCATATCAGAGTCCTACATCAATAATATTTTTTCATCATATTTTCCGGGCGGAATTTCTGAAATTTTCACATTTTCCAGTTCACTGTATTTCCCCTGTGATAATT
>USJI01000296.1 GCA_900554975.1 uncultured Ruminococcus sp.
ATGTATGATATTTCAACCGCTGACCTTATTGCAAGCTGTTTTGAATCTACCCAAGGTTTTATATCCGGAATAAGCTTGTCTATTCTGAGAAGCCTTGCAACGGAATCCTTTTTCATTCCGTATTCTTCACCGGCTGCTTCAAGTTTGCTGACTGATGCACCGCCGTCAAGTTTCTTCAGTTCCTCATTTATCATATTAAGCTTTTCATCTGTAAACATTCTGGAATGTCTGAGGGCGAGAACTGCCGCCTGTTCGGATATTTTCAAATCATCAAATCCACGCTGTCTGAGATTGGTTTCAATCATGTACATTTCTGCTTCGTCTTCTGTAAGATGTTCCTTTATTACTGCCGGAACTGTTTCAAGTCCTGCTATCTTACCCTTACAGGTGAGTTTTCATAAGAAAAATTCATAATATAACTTGAATCCATTGCATTTTCCTTTCTGTTTTAAGCCGGTTCAATCAGATGATTATTCTTTATAAAATGTGATTTTAAAGTCCGGAAAGAGGTAAAATACGGAGTATAATATTCATATGTACTGCCTTTTAAAACTTTCTCTCTGATGCTCTTTTTCATGCTCTTCAGATTAGCTTTATCAGCCTGACTTAAAAGACTTTTCTTATGCTTGCAGTAAAATCTTTCTGCAATTTCATGTTTGCTAATAAACCACTCCGGATTTACTTTTCCGTTTACATAAACCATAAGAATATATTTCAGCGGCTTATCCGGAAGGCAGAGAATATCAATATTATATTCATCTGCTTTCAGTGTTGCTCTCCCATACGGAACTGATACAAGTTCCTCCGTAAGTTTCCATTGCTCATCTGTCATTTTCAAATCCTCCATACAAGAAAATCTATAATACAAATTACTGCCATTACAGGTGATGTTATCAGAATTGAAAGTGCAAAAACATTTATAACTTCGCTTCTGAAAATGCTCTTTATACGTTTAAAATTTTCCTTGCCTGACCTGATACTTTCCTTAGTTTTAAACATGATTTTTTTCATTTCCGTGTTTCACCATACCCCATTAAAAATTATTCCAATTCAATATTTTCATTGTCAGATTTCCGCATTTCCGGCTGATTTCCAAGGCTGTTTTCTCTGTCTTTCTCAGTGATTTTATCAAGATTGTATTTTACTGTTTCATACTCTTTAAGTTTCTTTCCGACAGCCTTGTTATTCTCAATCAGCCTGCCTTTCTGTTCTTCAAGTTCCCTTATTTCAGCGGACAATTTACCTGCATTAGGCAGCTTATTTGAAGGTTCTGTTTTCTTTAATCGTTCTGCTGCTTCACGAAACAAAAGTATCTCATTTTCATGTTTTTGAAAATACTTTTCCTGTGATGATGAACTCCTGTAAGTTTCGTAAACTTCCTTGTATTCACGATAAATTTTAAGATATTTAAGCCGATATTTATTGAAATTTATCTGCTCATTTATCGAGGAAATCCGCTCTTCATTGTTGAATCTTTCATCTTCGAGAGAATGATACTTTTCAAAGAATTCTTCTGAACCTGAAAAACCGTTATCCTGCAAATAATTTACAACTTCAAAATTTATTTTAAGATTCTGTATTCTCGCCCATCGCTGCATACCAAAGTTATCAAATCTGGAATCCGATAAGTTATAAAGCCTTTTCATAAAATCGGCAGAAGAACCTTCTGTAATTCTTCTTGAAACTGCATCAGCTCTGCTTTCACTTCTGCGTATAACAGCACGTTCAATTCTCTTATTTATCTGATTTTCTTCATAGTACCAGCCAAGCTTTGGAGCATAGATAAAATATTTTTGTCCGGGGATTCTGAATCCCAGACATCTGCCTGATTTTTTCACATAATCCTGATACTTTACTTCAATATTTTCAGCTCTGAGCTTTTGGAGAAAATCTTCAAAATTATCAGAATGTTTCACTGTTTCATCAATAATATTTTTAAGCTGCTGTTTCCATGAAGTTCCGTTTTCCTTATGCTGCCATTCGTAATAATTTGCACCACGTCCCTTCGGATTAGTTATAACGGAAAGACCTCGCTCTGATACAACCGAATCACTAACTTGCCGTAATTCCAACCATGCTGATTTTTGCTTACGGTCATGTTCTCTTGAAAAAGATTTTCCGTTTTTGCTGTTGACAGAATTTATGATTATGTGATTGTGAATATGATTTTTATCGACATGAGTTGCAATGACAAATTCGTATTCATCTTTCAACAATTTCTTCATAGTTTCCAAACCTATTTCATGTGCCTGTTCCGGCGTAACTTCTCCCGGAACAAACGACTGAACAGCATG
>USJI01000297.1 GCA_900554975.1 uncultured Ruminococcus sp.
CCGACTGCAAATTTATTATTTCTGATGCATCAAGGGTTACGAAAAATATCAAGGCTGTAAATATTCCGTATACTCTGAATTCTGAATCAGAAGATGCAGAGTATGTATATAAAAATGATGAAGATGTACAGGCTATAATCCATACGTCAGGTTCAACAGGAAAGCCGAAGGCTGTTATGGTTTGCCAGAAGGGAATAAAGAATTCTGTTGAGTATACTCTGAAAAAATTTGAGATAGGTTCTGATGATGCCGCAATTGCACTTACAAATCTTTCACATGATATGTCAATGTTTGATTTGTTCGGAATGGCTTTTGCGGGAGGAAAAATAGTTGTCATAAACGAAAAGCATATAAAAGACCCTGTATACTGGATAAAATATATCATCTCTGAAAATGTAACTATATGGAATTCCGTACCGGCTATGCTGAATATGCTCAGTCAGGTTATGGAGCAGGAAGGCGTGGAAAAACTTGAAAGTATAAGGAGAGTCTTTACAGGCGGAGATTATATTTCTGTTCCTCTGATGAACAGACTCAGAAAATCCATGCCGTCTGCAACGCTGGTATCAGTAGGCGGTCCGACAGAAACAACCCTCTGGAATATTTACCATATTATAACTGATGAAGATATGTCAAGAGATAAGATTCCGTACGGACACCCGATAGCAAACAACAGATATACCATTCGTGACGAAAACGGAAGAATCGCTCCTTACGGCGTAACAGGACTTATGTACTGCACAGGTGTGGGTGTTACAAAGGGATATTATAACGACCCTGAATCCACTGCTGAAAAATACACAACAGACGAAAACGGAAACAGAATGTACTGCACAGGCGACCTTGGAAAATATCTTCCGGACGGTGAAATTGAATTCATGGGACGAAATGACTTCCAGGTTAAGATAAACGGAAAGAGAATTGAACTCAGTGAAATTGAAAATGGTCTGAGACAGTGCAGTGGAGTAATTGATGCCGCCGCAAAGGTTTCGCATGACGGAAAGCAGATATGGGCATACTATGTTGCTGACAGTGAGCTGAATGAATCAGAGATTGTTGATAAGCTCCTTGAGTCGCTTCCTGTGTATATGATTCCGAAATCATTTACGAGAATGGAAAAATTCCCTCTCAGCCGTACAAATAAAATTGAGCGTAAACTCCTTCCTGACCCGACTGTCAGAACATCTTCCGGTGAAACAGAAACCTCGGAAGAAGCTGGAAAACTTGTTGCCATTGCCCGTGATACATTAAGCAATGAAAATATAACCTTGTCGGATAACTTCTTTATTTCCGGCGGTGATTCACTTCTTGCAATTGTGTTCTGTAAAAAAATTGAGGAGAAATTCAGCGTTTCGTTTGGGCTTACCGACCTTTTTGAAGCACCTGAATTCAGCTCAATGATGGAGAAAATAGAAGCTCAGAAATAAATATATATATAATTAAAACTTCCTCTGACATGTTCTGGAGGAAGTTTTTTGAGCTTTTATAATTGATTTTTCAGGAATAAAGGCGAACCTTTCTGCTTTCCGTACATGGAACGGTTTCCGTTACAAAGTCTTGCGACAGTACATACTACGATAAAATAAGGCACTGATGAAAACCCGAATACTTCCGCACCGATAAAGACAGGTGCAAGCAGTGTATTTGACGCACTTCCGAAAACCGCCGCATAGCAAAGTGCTGCACCGGCAACAGACGGAATACCGAATAATGGTGCTGTAAATGCTCCCAGACAAGCCCCTGTTGCAAACAGCGGAGTGACTTCTCCTCCCTGAAATCCTATTGACAAAGTGAAAACCGTAAACAGCAGTTTCAATATGAAATCAAAAGAATATACTTTTCCGCCGGAACAGGCAAGTGAAATGAGGTCTGTTCCAAGCCCTGTATATCTTCCATGACCGCATATGTACAGCAGGACTGCAAGTACGATACCTCCTGCACTGACTCGTATGACCGGATTTTTTATCAGTTCAGCTGAGTATTTTTTCCCCTGTTTCATAAGGAATGTAAACAAACCTCCTGTCAGTCCCGATAATATTCCCAGAGCTATAACTGAAAGGGACAACGGACTGAAATTCGGTTCCGGAAAAGCAACGCTGAATGTTCCGAGTCCCAGAGCCGAAGAAACAAGATTTGCCGTAACAGCGGCAACAGAGGCGGGAAGAAGTGCATAATATTCAAGTTTTCCGACAGCCAGTACTTCCAGTGCAAAGCATACAGCGGCAATCGGTGCATGAAAAAGACCGCTGAAACCTGCCGCCATACCCGAAATGGTGAGTATACGGAC
>USJI01000298.1 GCA_900554975.1 uncultured Ruminococcus sp.
GGTGTACAAGGTCTGCTATGCCATGGAGACGGCATTTATGCTGTTGTACATTCTGATGTGTGCACTTATGTGGGGAGTTCACAACAATTCAGAGAAGAAGAATTACTACATGGAGAAGAGACGTCAGCTTGAATTGCAGAATGCACTTGAGCGCGCTGAACGTGCGACGGCAGCTAAGAGCACCTTCCTTTCCAATATGAGTCATGATATACGTACACCTATGAATGCCATAATCGGATTCACCAAGCTGTTACGCGAACAGCTTGACAATAAAGAGAAGGCATCCGGATATCTCGACAAGATAGATGATTCGAGCAGATATCTTCTTGAAATCCTGAATAATATACTTGATATTGCCAGAATTGAGAGCGGAAAAACAACACTTGAAGAGGATATAGTCTGCATTGACGATCAGTGCAGGGAGATTTATGCGGTTTTTGAAAATCAGATGGCACAGAAAGCATTAAACTTTTCATTGAAGGTGAATGTCAGGCACCACTATGTAAGCTGTGACATTTTGAAGGTAAAACAGATAATCTTTAATCTCCTGAGTAATGCCTACAAGTACACGGACATTGGCGGAAGGGTTTCATTTGAGGTGACTGAACTGCCTTGCTATACGGAGGGCTATGGTCTGTATGAAATCAGGGTGTCAGATACCGGAATAGGAATGTCGGAGGAATTTATATCCCATATTTTTGAGGAATTTGCAAGGGAGAGAAATACCACTGAGAGCAAGCAGCCCGGAACAGGGCTTGGAATGGCAATAGCGGATCAGCTTGTAAAGCTTATGGGAGGAACAATCAATGTCGAAAGTGAGATTGGCAAGGGAAGCTCCTTTGTCGTACTTTTGACTCAGGGCTTGGTTAATGTGCCACTGCAGGATGAAAGAGCTGATGAAACAATTATTGAGTATAATCGTGGGGAGAGGAGAAAGAGAATCCTGCTTGCTGAGGATAACGATATGAATGCCGAGATTACCGTGGAGCTTCTCAGCTTCCATGGCTTTGACGTGGACAGGGTGAAGGATGGAGCGGAGTGCGTTTCAGCTCTGGAAAAAGCACAGCCGGGATATTACTGCCTGATACTTATGGATATCCAGATGCCTAATATGAATGGGTATACGGCTGCTGAACGTATAAGGGCTATGCCAGATTCCACAAAGGCAGGCATACCGATAATTGCAATGACGGCAAATGCGTTTGACGATGATAAGAAGGCGGCGTTTCAGGCAGGAATGAATGGACATATATCAAAGCCTATAGAATTTGACAGTATGATGCAGATGATAAGAAAATTTATTGGCCATGGAGGTGAATAATAGCTATGGGACTTTTCAAATCGAAGTATGAGAAGGAGCTTGACGGGATTATAGCGGACATCAATATGAATATGAACAACAACTACAAGGATAATGCGCAGGCGGGGCTTAGAAGGTTCGATGAAAGACTTGAGGAACTGCTTTTACAGGGACTTCTAAAGGAGAAAGCTGCCGGAGAATATAAAAGACAGCTTTCTTCCTTTAAGGAGAGGATGAAGGGATATACCCATAAGGATCAGCTAAAAAACTGGGGTTAGTTGTATTGTACAATCAGATTGATGCCTGAAAACGGAACTCTCCATTTTCGGCAAAAAATCCATAGATACCGTGACATTTTTCTATTACGGATATCATGCTCTGTATTCCTATGCCATGTCCGTTTGCGGATGTGACAGGGATATCATTCTTAAAAACGGGTGCTGTGTGATAACTGTTTGACATGTTTATGCACAGCTTCCCGTTTTTTTCGTACAGCTTAAGGCTTATATATCTGTCATCCGGCTGCGGCAGCTGGACGCAGGCATGGATTGCGTTCTCAAAGGCATTGGCAAAAAGGCTGCACAGATTGGTTATCTGGAATCTTGAAAAATCATAGGCGGTGACCGATATGCTTACTTTTATACCATTTTCGCCGGCTTCATCAGCATAATATGACAGAATAAGATTGAGAGCTTCATTTTCGCAGTACTTCACAACCCTGCTGTTGCCGAGGGAGGTGCATATTTCCGCTATGTAGTTCAGGGCATCCTCGTTCTTGTTTTCCTTTATGCACTGGCTTATAAAATTCAGATGATGGCGCAGGTCATGACGGTATATGGCAGCCTGCTTCTCTGAGTAGGATATCTGCTGTATCTCCTTTTGGACCTGAATTGCTGCGGTTCTGAGAAGGAGGTTTTCGTGCTCTGTCTTATTTCGCTTGTTGGCGGCGTCAAGTGAAAAAATTGAAAGTATCAAATATAATAAT
>USJI01000299.1 GCA_900554975.1 uncultured Ruminococcus sp.
GCTCCCTGATTTTATCGTTGAAATACCGGCGGACAAAAGTCACGGCGATTTTGCCGCAAATACTGCTATGGTATGTGCAAGAGCTTTAAAAATGGCTCCGAGAAAGATTGCTGAAATGATATGTGAAAACATATGTCTTGACGGAACTTATTTTGAAAAGGCTGAAATTGCAGGTCCGGGATTTATCAACTTCTTCCTCGGAAGAAAATGGTTCTCCGAAACTGTTGATACAGTTTTGAACGAAAAAGAAAACTACGGAAGAACAACAACCGGTTCAGGCAAAAAGGTTCTTGTTGAATTCGTTTCAGCAAACCCGACAGGTCCTATGCATATCGGTAATGCAAGAGGCGGTGCTATCGGCGACTGTCTGGCTGAGATAATGGACTGGGCAGGATATGACGTTCAGCGTGAATTCTATGTAAATGATGCCGGAAACCAGATTGAAAAATTCGGTAAATCACTCAGCCTCAGATTCATGCAGCTTTGCAGTGATGAAGGACAGGCTGTCATTGAAAAAGCAGGCGGAAACGTTCAGGAAATATGTGAAAGTATATATAATGATACAGAAACGTTTCCTATGCCGGAAGATGTGTATCTCGGAATGGATATAATTGAACACGCTTTCAATTTCCTTACTGAAAACGGAAAGGCATCAGCTGATAAATCAGTAGACGAGCTTAAAAAGGCACTCACCGACTATGCACTTCCTAAGAATGTTGCAGGTCTTGAACGTGACCTTCTGAAATACAGAATAAAATACGATAACTGGTTCAGAGAAAGCACACTTCATAACAATGGTGCTGTAAAAGAAATAATAGAAAAGCTTAAATCAAGCGGATATACTTATGAACTTGATGGTGCATTATGGTTTAAATCTTCCGAACTCGGTGATGAAAAAGACCGTGTTCTTGTAAGAGCAAACGGAGTTGTTACTTATTTTGTACCTGATATTGCATACCACTATAATAAACTTGTTACAAGAGGATTTGACAAGGCTATCGACATTTTCGGTGCAGACCACCATGGATACATTCCACGTATGAAAGCCGCACTCACAGCTCTCGGAATTGACGCAAACAAGCTCGACATCGTTATTATGCAGATGGTAAATCTTGTAAGAAACGGTGAAAAGTACAAGCTTTCAAAGCGTTCTGGAAAAGCTGTCACACTTTCAACACTGCTTGACGAAATTCCTATTGATGCTGCAAGATTTTTCTTCAATCTCCGTGAGCCGAATTCACACTTCGATTTTGACCTTGATCTGGCAGTTGAAAAATCCTCTCAGAATCCTGTGTACTATGTTCAGTATGCACACGCAAGAATATGCAGTCTTATTTCAAATCTGAAAAACGAAGGCTATGATGCTGAATCTTATGATATTTCCGAACTCGATATACTGGACAAGCCTCAGGAAATTGAACTTATAAGACATCTTGCAGCTCTGCCGAACGAAATAGACAGTGCAGCAAAGGCATATGACCCTGCTAAAATCACAAAATATTCTGTGGAACTTGCTACACTTTTCCACAAGTTTTACGATGGATGCAGTGTAAAAAATGCTGAAACTCCAGAACTTAAAAAAGCACGTCTTGTTCTCTGCAAAGCAGTTTTACAGGCTCTGAGAAACTCACTCAATATTATGAAAATTACTTGTCCGGAAAAAATGTAATTTAAATTTATGTTACGAATTTGTTACAAAATAAATTAACCATTTGTTGATGTTTAACAAATATTAACAGTGAAAATTTAGTGAAAATTTCTTAAACAAGCTAATTGTTAACACTTTGTTAACAATTTCAAAGCTGTAATGTGTTACAATTTGTAATATATTAAGGCATTTGAAAAGCATTGTATTTAAAAATCCAACACACAAGAAAGGAATGCTGATATGTCTAACAGATTATTTCAAGGTCTGGTACATCAGATGAGAGACGCTGTAAACGCAGTAATCGGCGTTGTTGATGAAACAGCAACCATTATCGCCTGCAGCGACCTTACAAAAGTAGGAACTACAAATGAATTCGTTTCACTTGATTTGAACGATTCACATGATATTTTTATCAGAGACGGATACACATACAAGCCTTTCGGTTCAAGAGTTAAACCGGAATATGCTGTTTTTGTGGAAGGTGTTGATGAAAACGCTGCAAAATATGCAAGCATAATGGCTATAAGCCTTGCCAACATCAAGCAGTATTATGATGAAAAATATGACAGAAACAATTTTATAAAGAATGTTGTTCTCGATAACATTCTCCCTGGTGATATAATCATCAAGGCAAG
>USJI01000300.1 GCA_900554975.1 uncultured Ruminococcus sp.
AAAATATGGGGTTATGACACAGACATAGAATATAATTCTATTGAAGTCTATATATCGTTTCTCAGAAAAAAGCTGAGTGCAGTGGATTCGGATATACATATAGCAACAGTCAGAGGGCTTGGATATACGATAAAGGAGCATAAGAATGTATAAGGAAATAAAGCATCTCAGAAAAAAATTTATAGCTCTTTCATCAGTAATATCGTTCAGCGTAATTTTTATTATGCTTCTGATTCTGAATCTTCTTATGAATATTTCATATCAGAATGAATTTAAAAGTGCCATGGATATGGTTACACAAACGGCTTATTCCAATGCAGACAAGATTGATTCAGAGGTAATTCTGCTGAGCGATGAACCGGTTGACGGGGACGGAAATTATGTTATTCCACGAAATCCTCATACAATAAAAAGTGTAACACTAAACGGTAATATAAGCTGTTCTGATGAAAATGCTGACTGGTATTGTGCGGGCGGAGGACTGTTCTTTGAGCTTTATGACGAACTGGGAAACATGAAATATATTCACAAGGAATATAAATTTAATCAGGGGAATACTAAAGTAACCATTGATTTTACTGATGATTCTGACTTCCTTTTTGACGGTCAGAGTGTTCAGACAGACATAACCAAAGTATCTGAAAAATGCTTTTATGTATCATATGTCTGGTGGACAGGTTCGAGTACGGCAACAGAAAAAAATCCGAAGAATGTTACACTTCAGATTGACAGTGTGGAAATTCAGTATCTTGATAATATTTCAGCTGCTTCAGTCGAAAATTATAAGGTTCTTAACCGTAGTTTCAATAATATCTATCCTTCTGGCGTACCGCAGATACTGAATAACTTCAGTTGCTTTTATATTATGACAGATTCAGACGGTAATATTTCAGAGATAAATAATGGCAATTTTACAGGAGGAATTTCCAGACAGGACGCTGAAAAGTATATTTCTGATAAGGGAAAAACAGAAATAATAAATAAGATGAAATATGAGCATATCGTTTCAGAATCTGACGGACTGAAAATGCATCTGTTTATACACGATTCACAATCACAAAAGGACAGTCGCCAGTTATTGTTTATTTCTGTTCTGTCAGGCGGAGCAGTATTTATTTTTGTTATTATTCTGATATATTTTATTTCAGGAAAGGCTGTGAGTCCGATTCGTGAAAGCTATGAAAAGCAGAAAGAGTTTATTTCAAATGCAAGCCACGAACTGAAAATGCCTATAACTGTAATTACTGCAACAACTGAACTTATGGAAAAGAAAAACGGTTCTGACAGACTTCTTAACTGCATACAGGTACAGTCGGAAAAAATGAGCCGTCTTGTAAATGAAATGCTTGTTCTTACCAGACTTTCAAACTCTGAAAAGCAGTCTGTGGATTTTAAGCAGTTTGATATCAGCAGAACTGTTGGAAATGCGGTTTTATATTTTGAAAGCAGAGCATTTGAAGAAAATAAGAAGATTTGTTCTGATATTCAGGAAAATCTTATGTATACCGGAAGCCAGGATAAAATAGATGAACTGACGGGGATTTTACTGGATAATGCATTAAAATATTCTGATGAATCGTCTGATATAAAAATTTCATTACATGTGGAAAATGGAAATATAATAATTTCATGTGAAAACTCATGCAGCAATTTTGATCCTGGTGATATACCTCATCTGTTTGACAGATTTTATCGTGGGGATAAATCGCATTCAGCAGAAAAAGAAGGCTTCGGACTTGGTCTTTCAATTGCAAAGGAAATTGTTTCAGCTCATAAGGGGAACATCAAGGCGGAATATAAAGGCAATAATGTAATATTTACTGTAAAGCTGTAAAATGAAATGCCCTCAACTGTAAGTTCAGTTAAGGGCATTTTTTATTTTATGTAAAAAACTCTGTCAGCTTTTCTTTCAGGTGATTTCGGATATTCGCCATCAGTATATCCAAGTGCACAATGACCAATACCTTCATATTCATCATTGATTCCAAGGGATTTAAGCAGATTTTTTCCCCATTCAGTTTCAAATTCTTCTTTTGCTCTGTGAATCCAGCAGCTTCCTATGCCGAGTTCATGTGCCGCAAGCATAAGATTTCCCATAACAAGACTTCCGTCGTATACATGGGTAGGCCAATCCTTTTTTGCAAGGACAATCAACATTGCCGGTGCACCATAGAACGGGTCGAAACCCTTTTCCCAGCCACCGATTTCACAGTTCAGTTCGGAAATCTGATTTCTTATCTTCGGGTCTGTCACCTGTATGATAATTGTATTCTGA
>USJI01000301.1 GCA_900554975.1 uncultured Ruminococcus sp.
ACGCAGGCTGCGGAATAAAACGGTGAAGAGCAGTGACAGAAATGTTGCTGCTTTTCTTCATCTTCACCGGATATTCCCAAAGCGGATAAACCTCAGGAGTTTGAAGGTGGAACCCCATATGCACTAACCTAAACAAATATCAGACATCTGTAAGGAATAGCGTTTACAGCGTTTTTCAACGCTGCAAATAAGGGATATTGTTTCAAACACCTCACTAAAAGCAAGAGAATCAAAAGCAAAAATACCTGTCAAAATCCAAGAGTAAACAATCTTCATTTCCCTCCACAAGCTACTCGTTACTTGGTGCTGTGGGGACCCTATGAAAAAAAGTCTGTAAAAATCGAAAGAACTGTGGTAAAATAGAAATAACACAGGAGGACGAAAATATATGGGAAGAAGAAAACGAGAGCCAATGAGCGAGGGCAAGAGGAACATCATAGCAGGACTGCTGCAGGAGTATGATATCAAGACAGCGAAGGATATTGAGGATATTTACGGCTTTGAAGTAAGTGACGGAATGGTGTCGGATATTACCGACAGGCTGCTCCCACAGATAGAAGAGTGGCAGAATCGCCCTCTTGATAAAGTATATCCTATCGTATTCATTGATGCAGTTCATTTTTCTGTCCGTGACAATGGTCAGATAAAAAGCTTGCGGCTTATGTTATCCTGGCAGTAAGTCTTACAGGTCATAAGGAAGTATTATCAATATATATCGGTGAAAATAAAAGCGCAAAGTATTGGCTGGGAGTGCTGAATGAGCTGAAAAATCGTGGTGTAAAGGATATTCTTGTGATATGTGCTGACGGGCTTTCCGGAATGAAAGAAGCAGTAGCAGCTGCATATCCGCAGACAGAATTACAGCGTTGCATTGTTCATCAGGTGAGAAATACACTGAAATATGTTGGAGAAAAAAAACAAGAAGGAATTTGCAAATGACCTTAAGACCATATATCAGGCACCGTCCGAAAAAGCAGCATTGGAGCAGCTTGAGCGGGTCACTGAAAAGTGGGAGAAGGATTATCCGAATGCAATGAAAAGCTGGCATACAAACTGGGACGTTATCTCACCGATATTCAAGTTTTCGGCACAGGTCAGAAAGGTCATATACACCACCAATGCCATTGAAAGCCTTAACAGCGGCTATCGCCGTCTGAACAAGCAGAGAAGCGTATTTCCGCGCGATACAGCACTTTTAAAGGCTCTGTATCTGGCAACAACGGAGATATCCAAAAAATGGACAATGCCGCTTCGGGACTGGGGCAAGGTGCTCGGTGAGCTTGGAGTCCGATTCTTTAACTGTGTAAATGTCGAAAGACGTCATAACCGCTCTGTCATTATATCATAAAAATTGTCGCTGTCAAGGTTGTCTTCGACATTCATTTTAACCTTGACAGCGACATTTTTTATGATATAATGACAGAGCGGCTATGACATCTTTCGACATTTACACAGTTAAAGAATCGGACTCTAATTACTCCCACTCGCTCCCTGTAAATCAATCTTAAACACATTTGTTTATGAAATTTATCAGGGAGTATTTATATTACTTGAATTATCGGTAAAGCATACGCTATCCGATTTTTTGTTGCCATTTCGTTGCCACGAGTGGCGAAAATT
The DNA here is from genome assembly GCA_900554975.1 of uncultured Ruminococcus sp. Classification (GTDB taxonomy): domain Bacteria; phylum Bacillota; class Clostridia; order Oscillospirales; family Ruminococcaceae; genus Porcipelethomonas. Next base: position 1,621 of record USJI01000301.1, read on the forward strand.
TAACTCCAAGAAGTATAGATAAGCTGTCTCTTATTAAATGCCTCTTTACCGCCCTCCATTATGTCAACAATTTGCTTGTGTGTAGAATCCAGATCTATGTTTCCTTGGGCTACATCAATTTTTGTTCCTTGAAACTCGACGACCAACACCCTTTCGGAATCGCCAAGCACAGGAATATTTGCATTATGCGTGGCAAATATAAACTGCATATAAGGTTTTTTCTGTGTAATAGCGGTAATGACTTCGTCATAGATCACCTTATTATCAAGATCATCTTCCGGTTGATCAATGAAGATAATATCATTATCATCTTGTGTCAATATAAACAGTATAAGAGCCGATGCTCGTTGTCCAATAGAGTGTTGTCGCAACAGTTTACTGTGGTAATAAATGTCAACTTTGTTTTCGACTTGTCTGCTCAACAATTCTTCATATTGACTACGAAGTTTATCTTCCAATTTTACATATTCGCCGGAAGTAACAATGCTTTTCAGCTTGTTACCATCACAAATAATCCAATCTTCTATAATCGCCGCATAATCAGTAAAGGCATCGCTAATTGCTTGATATTTAGCGTCTGATATTCCCGTTCCCTTAAAATCATTTTTCAGTTGAGACTTGAAGCCCTCACGATCACCTTTGA
>USJI01000302.1 GCA_900554975.1 uncultured Ruminococcus sp.
TTTCCGCATCCATACACATTTCAACGGTTTTGCGAGATATGATTTCTCCGTCTGCATCAATATGATTATCACGTTCGCCGAATTCCAACAGTGCACTGTGCTTGAACGACCATTGATTGTCCAATATGAACTGCTCACGGCCATCTGCTGCTAAAGGAACCAATTTTACTCTGATATTTTTCATTTCAGAAACTTCGGAAAGTAGTTCCTGAAGCTGACTTTTGTCTATTCCGCCTTTGGATTCTTCGTTTCCGATGTTTACTTCAATAAGTATATCCTGAAGCTTGTTTACTCTCAGAGCATTTTTATTTATTTCAGCAGCAAGTTTTACGCTGTCAACCGACTGTATCAGAGAAACACTATCAATAATATATTTCACCTTGTTTGTCTGAAGATGACCAATAAAATGAACATCAGCATTTTTACTGTAAAAATCCTTTTTTGACAGATATTCCTGAACACGGTTTTCACCCAAAAGATCTATCCCCAGTCCCACAGCATGATTTACTGCCTCCGGCGCAACGGTTTTTGTAACAGCCATAACCCTGATTTTTTCATCAGGCTTACGGTATTTTGCCGCTGCCTCATTGACATTAAAAAATATTTTTTTCAGATTTTCATCAATATAGCTGAAATCAGTTTCCATCAGCGTCCACACCTTCCACTACAATATCATCATAAAGAGAAACATAGTCGCTTCCTGCATTGAATGCAGACAGAACATAATTGCTTCCCTCATACACAACATCAAGCTTTTTAAATTTAATCTGTTCGCCGAGTTTTATATAAACTCCCTTGCAGTTAACAATCTGAGTGGTTTTCTTTCCTGTTTCCTCATCTTCAATAGTTTCTTCAATATCCTTGAAACGGATAGCTTTTCTCGGAACCTTGATTCCTTCATAACTGCCTTTTACCATTTCCACCTGTTCTGTTCTGTGCTGAACGAGGTCATAAGTTATATCATCGCATTTTACAATTACGATGCTTTTACCGGCTGGTTTGGTATCTCTTATATCATAAATAGTTCCCCCGACAACATCAGAAGTAGACTGAAATTTCAGAGTAACGTCTTCATCAACTGAAAATTCTGCTGATTTGTTATCTATAACTCCGACAGCATACCATTCGTATCCGTCAATCAGTTTCCCCACTATATTTGGTTCTTCAACAGGCCCGCTGTCCTGAACGCTGTCAATAATCTCCGGCGTAAGACTGCTCAAGTTGTCCTTTTTAAATTCATCTTCATAACCATCAGCATAGCTTACAAAATAAGCAGACCTGTCAGCAACAATACTGTCAAGCGGAACGCTTTCCGAAGCTTTCAGCTGAGCTATCTGGGAATTTATTTCAGAAACACGGTTATTGAGTTCAATATCAGAATCTGTTACCAGCTGATATGTACTCATCAGCACAACAAGTTCATCTCTCTGAACAGCAAGGTTTTCAAGATTGCCCGTTTCACGCTCATTTATAATGCTTTTATACTTTTCATTTATAAGCGTTGAAAGATTTGAAGGCTGTGCCGATTCAACAGTTCCCGGATTCTGAATTTTTTTTATCAGTTCCAGCTGTTTATTCAGTGCGGCAATATTCTGCTCAATATCTATCTGGCTCTCATCAGCATAAATCTCCGCAATAACAGAGCCCTTGCCAAGCTTTCCGCCGTCTGAAACCGCATAGCTGACAACACCGTTACCGCTGTAACGCACGACTTCTTCATCACGTATATAAACCGCCTTGAAAGAAACAGAATCGTCAGCCTGTGCAGAAATTGCCGTTTCTGTTGTATATTTCTGGTCATTCATATGATAAATAACGCTGAAAAGCGATGTCAGAAGACCAAACACAAGAATAATACCAAGTATTCTCGATGTAACTGAATTCATTCAATTCACCTTACTGTTCAGCTTTTTCCGCAGCGTCAAGTATCGGAATAGGCTTTACAGGGATAATTGTGGAAATTGCATGCTTGTAAACAAGATTCTGCTTTCCGTCGCAGTCAAGAATAACGATATAATTATCGAATCCCCTTACCATACCCTTGAACTGGAATCCGTTTGTCAGGTAAATAGTTACCGGTATCTTGTCCTTTCTTGCCTGATTAAGAAATACATCCTGTAAATTTAAAATCTTATTCATATTTACACTCCTTATATTAAAATGCATAAATGAACATTTGTTTTATATGATGCCGGAAATTTCCGAAAATCACATATAAAAATACTTATTTTATATTATATCACAAACTTAACGTTT
>USJI01000303.1 GCA_900554975.1 uncultured Ruminococcus sp.
CACAAAATTTTTTCCTGCATTTCTCACACTGATTTTTCCTTTTATTTAAAATCATACGCTTTTTCTATTGACTTTTCTGTCAAAATAAGTTATATTTAATTTAATAAGTTATTTTGAAAGGTACTGAATATTATGAATCTTCCTGAAGATCCTGTTATACTGCTGAGCGTTATAAACACACGTCTCAGGGACAACTACAGCTCCCTTGATGAGCTGTGCGATGATTACAATATAAAAAGAGAAACCATTGAAAGCAAACTCGGAAAAATAGGATATGCCTATAATGAAAGCCAAAATCAGTTTAAATAAAAGGAGACTAAAATGAATTTTAAAAAAATTTTATGCGGATTCATGTCAGCCGTTTTTCTGTGCAGTGCATTGAGTGTTCTGCCTGCATCTGCTGAGGATACCACGCTTCCCGATGATACCGAAGAAGTCACTGATAATCTGAACACAACGATTTTTGACCTTATAGATGTAAAAAGAAGTCTGGCGGCTGAAAACGGAAAATATATCCTTTCAGACCACACTTCAATGGTAAACTATCTCCTCAAGAAAAAGCCTTCTGTTCCGTCAAAAAAAGTTCTCATAAGTTTTGATACCGAAGGTGCTGACACATCTGCATACGCTGAAACTCCTGATGCTCTGGATACAAGCAGCTATGTTGTGGGTGCAAAGATAAATCTTCCTCCGGTAGGACTCAAAAAGGAAGGAAGTTTTCAGGGCGGATGGCTCTATGACGGCACAATTTACTTCCCGTCCAATAAGTTTACAGTACCTTCAAATGATGTAATCTTTACTCCGTACTGGTTCAACACACGCCAGATAACATACTACGCCGGCGATTATGATGACATAAACGGACAGTCAACCACTTACTTCAATGCAACTGAAGGTTCTACCATACAGCTTGCAACCTCATCAAGATTTTCAAGAAACGGCTACAAGATTTCCGGCTGGCTGTGCAGTGTGGACGATGTAACTTACGGTCCGATTGAAAATTATCTTGTACCTGCTTCAGATGTTACGTTCACTGCTATATGGAAGCCGGCAACCTTTGATATAAAGATACTTGCTGACAAAGGCTCATCATCTGACAGATATACCGTTCAGGGAACTTACGGCGAAGAATTTGTTTTCCCTGAATGTGAATTTGAAAACGGAACAAAAACCTTTGCCGGATGGAAATACGGCTCTGACATCTATCAGCCGGGAGATACTATTGTGTTCCCTGCACTCAAAAGCGGTCAGTATATTGTCGTTACTGCCACATGGTCATAATTTAAAATTATTTGTCTGAATTTGTCTAAAAATTTCCTGTCATATAAAACTGATTAAAGCTTATAATATTAGTGCGGCATCAATAAAATATAAAGGAGATTTTAATATGAAAGGCGAATTCACACAGAAGGGCAAAGAAGCTCTCGAACGTTTTAAGATGGAGGCAGCAAGCGAAGTAGGAGTTAACCTCAAGCAGGGCTATAACGGCGACCTCACTTCAAGAGAAGCTGGTTCTATCGGCGGTCAGATGGTAAAGAAAATGATCGACGCTTACAAGGTTCAGTAATTATTACCTTATTATTATAAACATGATCCTCCCTCTATGGGAGGATTTTGTTATGAAAAGGATTTATAAAATGGAAAAATTCTTTATTGATACAGACGGAAGGCAGATCTGCTGTTTTATTACAAGAAAAAATGTCAAAAACATAAATATGACTGTCCGTTCTGACGGTATTCATATATCTGCCTCAAAATATGTGCCTTTGAAATACATACAGGAACTTATTTTAAAAAAGAAACAGTTTATAAAAAATGCTCTTGAAAGGCTGGACATTCAGGCAAATGCGGATAGTCCGGAAAGTATCAGAAAAATATGCTATCTTGGCAGAATATACCCTGTAAATATTCATAAAAGCGAACATGAATCGCTTGAATTTGACGGACAGGAATTTGATGTTTTTTCTCCTGATTGCAGTATAAGCAGCATAAGACTTGCCGTTAAAAAGTGGTATGTGAAAAATTCCCTTATAATTTTTCAGAAAGCAAATGAATATACTTATAATGAATTTCAGAAAAGAGGATACAGGACTCCTTACGCCGTTGTAACAATAAAGGAAATGAAGACCAGATGGGGCAGCTGCAATGCTGCAAAAGGGAAAATTTCCATGAATCTCAGACTTATGGAGTATCCCGAAGAATGTATTTACGGTGTATTTTTTCATGAATACACACATTTTATACATA
>USJI01000304.1 GCA_900554975.1 uncultured Ruminococcus sp.
GTTTATTCAGCTATGAAAATGCGGGAGTGGGGATTCCTAAAAATGCACCTAAGAAAAAGGGTATAGCAAGATTTTTTGAACTTTTTATAAGGAAATTCTGGAAGATTGCTGAGGTAAATATTCTTTATTCCCTCTTCTTTATCCCGATTCTGGTTGCTGTATATGCTCTTTTCAAGGTTTCAAATCAGTCGGCAAAACTTATGATGATAATATTCTGTCTGCTGGTTTTTGCGGCAGTTATCGGGCCTGCAACCGCCGGAATGTTTAAAATACTGAGAAATTTCACAATTGAAAAGCACGCTTTTATTCTTACAGATTTCAAAAAAGCTTTCAGTGAAAATTATAAAAAATCAACAGCAATGAGTATTATAAATATATTGGTTTACACTTCTGTAAGTGCAGCCACATATGTTTATCCAAGACTTGCCAAGGCTTATGACAACAAACTTCTGCTTGTTCCGTTTGTATTGTGCATAAGCATTGCCGTAGTTCTCACAATCATGAACTTCTATTCTTATCTCATGATAGTTGCAACAGATATTTCATTTAAAAATGTTCTGAAAAATTCTTTTGTGCTTTCCTTTGTTGCACTGAAAAAAAATCTTCTTACACTTTTAATATCTATTGTCATTGCCGCTTTATTTGTGGTTGCAATAATATGGAACATGAGTTTTCTGTTTCTTCTTCCATTTGTTCCAACCGCAATAATCTGCTTTATAATCTGCTTTAATTCATATCCGGTTATTCAGAAATATGTTATAAACCCTTATTATGAACGTACTGGTGAAACGAATCCGGAACTTGACCCACTCTCAGACTCCGACGAAAATGAAGCCCTTTTCGAGGACAAAGGTGGAAGCGAAAAGCCGGTTGAAAAGAAAAAATCAAAAAAAGGAAAAGTTATTTCATAAAATCCTATGCCGGAATTTCCAATGATTTTCCGGCATTTTTATATTCCGAAAATTTTTCAGAAAAATTTTCAAAAAAAGCTTGACATTTGCATCTTGTTGTGATATAATTGATTATGTTGTTGAGACGTAATAAAGTGTTGAGATATTAGCTCAGTTGGCAGAGCATACGCCTTTTAAGCGTAGGGTCGAGAGTTCAAATCTCTCATATCTCACCAGTCGATCTCTTCGACGGGATTAAATGGACTTACTTTTTGTAAGTCCATTTTTTTATTCTGATGTACTTGTACTGTCATTTTTTCAGCCCCCCGGACATATAGTTTATTACAGACTATACAAGGAGCTGATAAGTTTGAATTTTCCCGAACACTACCCGTTCAATGTAAAACCACTTCCGTATCCGGCATCTTCGCTTTCCCCATGGATAAACGCACGAACGCTTAAAATACATCACGACGGACATTATGCGGCTTATGTGAGAAAACTTAACGATATCCTCAAAAATTATCCGCAGTATCAGAATCTTCCGCTTGAAGCACTTATACTCAAACAGGCATTCCTGCCGGAAAATATCCGTAATGACATAAGAAAAAATGCCGGCGGAGCATTTAACCACCAGCTTTATTTCAGCAGTATGATACACCCTTCAAAGGGACGGATAAGCAGTTCGTTTGAAAAAATAATAGCTGATAATTTCGGAAGTGTTCAGAATCTTCTGAAAGACCTCAAAGCCGCCGCCATGTCAGTTTTTGGTTCCGGATATGCTTACCTCGTTTCGGATATGTCCGGAAAAATGCACATACTCGTGCTTAAAAATCAGGAAACGCCTATCGAGCAAAGGCTTAATCCCCTGCTCCCGATAGACGTCTGGGAACACGCTTATTATCTTCAGTTTCAGTATCATCGTGAACAGTATATCAACAATTTCTGCCATGTGATAAACTGGAAAGAGGTTGAGCGTAATTATTATAACTGATTTTTCTTTCGTCTTCCTGATATAAATATCACTGAAGCGATTATCATAAAACACAGTATGCTCCCGAGAATTGCTCCGGAAGTATCTATCATAACATCTTTCACAAGCGGAGTTCTTCCCGGAACGAATTTCTGATGAAACTCATCAAGCGATGCATACATAAAACATATAAGAATACTTATAATCCCCGAAAAAAGATATTTTCTTCTGAGTACTGCAAAAAACAGATAAATAACCATACTCATAAAAAAATATAGCGAAAAATGAGCCGTTTTCCTTATAAAAAGATTCATTTCTGATACAACTGCTGTTTTCATATCTTCACTCATTGCCGAATAACCCGAAAAAACGGTTGCG
>USJI01000305.1 GCA_900554975.1 uncultured Ruminococcus sp.
GGGCAGGGACTCTGTCCCATGCACCCTGCAAGCCTTTAAAAAGGCTTGACCACGCTTTCTGAAGAAAGCTTAGCAAAGACTTTTAGTTCGATGTTCATTTTATAAATACAATTTTATAAGGCTCGACAGGCAGTTAAACTGATACAGCGTCGTTGAGCTATCATGTGTTTCAGTAAATTTTTGCTTACTTTTTTTCAAAAAAGTAAGTAGTGGGTTTCGATAGCCTTTTCACATTCTGCTTTGTTTCCTTTTCTGATAGAATCTATCATGGCTATGTGTGCTTTGTGGAAGTTTTCTTTGGTTTTATCGTCCGCATTCTCTATGACATCATCTATCCATTCACGGTAAATGTCGGTTATTGCAGACATTATGGATATTATAAGACGGTTTCCCGTCGCTTTTATAAGGAGATAATGAAAGTTGCGGTCAGCTGTCGCTCTTTCGGAATCTGAACTGTACATTTTTCCGAGGAGTTCATCTGCCTGAGCAGAAAATTCGTCTGTAAAGGTGTGGTTCTCAATTATGAAAAAGCAGACCATTTTTTCCATTGCCTTGCGGAAATCACATATTTCCTCTTTGCTGAATTTTTCCAGCATCATCATCATTTTTATCATTGATGAAAGCGGCTTTGAAATGTCGGCTGTGAGATAGTTTCCGGAACCCTGACGGCTTTCGGTTATCCCCATGTTTTCAAGCGAACGCAGTGCCTCACGGGTGGAATTGCGGCTTATACCAAGCTGTGATGCAATCGTTCTTTCAGCCGGAAGTTTGTCGCCCTCGCTTATCTGCCTTGTGTTTATGAGATTTGTAAGATAGTTTATTGCTTTCTGATATTCTTTTTCCATTGAGTATTTTCTCCCTGTTAACCGTAAAACTGTGAGAAAACAGATGCTCCGACAACGGTAAGAAGTCCGGAAACAGCTATTGCAAGACTGCTCATTGCACCCTCAGTTTCTCCCATTTCCATGGCTCTTGCTGTTCCTATCGCATGAGAAGATGTGCCGATAGCAATTCCCTTTGCAACAGGTTCGGTTATTCTGAAAAGTTTGCAGACAAGCGGTGCAACAACATTCCCCATAACGCCTGTTATGATGATGACAGCAGCTGTCAGATTCTCATATCCGCCCAGCTCCTGCGAAACTCCTATGCCTATTGCGGTAGTTATGGATTTAGGAAGGAATGTTACATATTCTGCATGGTTAAGGTCGAATATTACAGACATTGCAAGAATGCAGAAAAGACTTGACAGAACTCCCGAAACAATTCCGGCAATAATGGCTTTCCAGTCTGATTTCAGAAGGGAAAGTTTTTCGTAAAGCGGTACGGCAAGGCATATAGTTGCAGGGGTCAGAAGCCAGCTTAAATATTTCGCACCGGAATAATAAACATCATAATCAATGTGTCCGAGAGCGAGAACAGCTATCGTTACCGCAACGGAAATGAGCAATGGATTAAAAATCGGTTTTCCGGATTTTTTATTTACAAGCCAGCCTGCACCGTATGTCAGCATACTCAGAGATATTCCGAAATATGCAGAATCTTCAAAAAAGTCAGTCATTTTCTTTTCCCCCTTCTTATAACCGATTGTGTAACTCTGCCCGAAACAGCCATGACAGTGACGAGCGAAACCACAACGATGACCAGATAAACAAACAGCTGCGGACGGATAATATCCCATGAATTCATGAGTCCCACTGCCGCAGGAATAAACATCATCGGCATAATGTCGATAAGAAAAGAAGATGTTTCCTTTACATCGCTGACTTTTATAATTCCGGAAACAAGACAGACAAGCATTATAACAAGTCCGTAGATACTCGCCGGAACAGGCAGCGGTATAAGAAAATGAAGCAGTTCACCGATAAAAGATATCAGGATTATTATCCCGACCTGACGTATGTATTTCATACTATCCCTCTTTTTTATTTTAATTGGTACTACCAATTATAGCACTGAGCAGGAAGTCTGTCAAGGGGATGCTTTCTTTCTGTGAAAAACAAAGGAGCGTTCCCAGCTTTTTTCATGTTTTTCTTCAAGTATCTGTTTAACTGCCTGCCGTCCCACCCTGTGTTACCGTTCTACAAACATTGTATCATCTTAAACATTTTAGTAAGCGGTCGAGCCTTATCTTTCTTAAACTCTAAAATGGGTCACGTCTAAAAGTTTTTGCCAAGCTTTTTTCATATTTTTCTTCAAGTATCTGTTTAGTTGCTTTTCGTGCTTAAAGTAAAAGGTAATAG
>USJI01000306.1 GCA_900554975.1 uncultured Ruminococcus sp.
GTGAATATATGTCACAGAATTATGTTACAGAGCATGAAAAAATGTTTACTGAAGAGGGAAAGAAGATAAAGTTTCTTATTGCTGAGCTGAAAAAGTAAGGAGGGACGGACGATGGACGATTCTATGAAAGAAGTTCTTATTGACGGAAATTCGCCTGAGTCTTTTTTCAGGGGACTGGGCGCGGCAGTTCGCAGTTGTGAGGTTTCACTTCTGGCAGACTATAAAATAAAATTTCCTGAAACTTACAGGGAGATTCTTCTGAGCATTTTCGGGAAAAGCTACGGTGCGGGACTTACACATATCAGAACCGAAGCGGAAAGGAATGCAGAGAATTTCAGCTTTGCTTTTGCAGCAGATGCAAAAAATATAAACAGTGATATTACATCAGAAATATATTTCCGCAAGCCTTTAAGCACCTGTGAAAATAATGAAGATTTTTTTGAGGAAGAGTATGTACGTTGTAAAAAAATTCTTGATACGGTTTTTGAAAAATATGGACTTAAAGCAGATTTTATAAGTTTTGATGCTGCCGGATATGGCAATAGAACAGCCGGATTGCTAAAATTTTTCAGCAATCGTCTGCAAAAGGAAATGCTGTGCGGCTATGACATGAGCAAAATCAAAGCGGCTGTGTATGACACTCCTGACGGACATATCAGCGGATTGATGATACATGACGAGGAGCTGAGAAAAGCAGTTTGTGCGGTCGGATATTCATCTGCTGAAAGCAGCGAAAATATGGAAATCCTGAACGGCAGATACGGCAAGGAAATATGGTGCTGTGATGAAACAGTAACGAGAAATGTTTCAGAATTTTCTGTAAATGCAGACGGCACAGGGCTTTGCGGAGAAAATTCGCTGACAGACACAACGGACAATATGCTTTTTGCTGTCAGAAACTGTGCGTCCATGTATATTTATTCTCCGGCGGTAAGTGCAGGATTTTCAAAGCTTGGAAAATTCTCCGGAGGTCTTGTAACGGCTGATACCCCATGGTCGGGATATTATTCTTTCAGCTCCGGACTCTGGGGTGCGGCTCATTTTTCACATTTTGTAAAGCCTGAATGGAAGTATCTTCACTGCAATGCTGAAACTAACGAGTATGCGGTATTTATATCTGATGACGGTGATTATACTGCTGTTTTTGTAAATGATTCAGAAGAACCGAAAAAGTATCGTTTTAATATCCGCAATATGGATAAATCTGACGCTGTAGTTTACTGTGTTGAAACAAAAGGACCTGACAGCAGTGACGATTATTCTCTTAACTGGTTCAGGGTTGCAGATAAAATAATTCCTGCTGAGAATGCGGCAGGGTACAGCTATACTCTCGAAGTAAAGCCGTTTTCTGTTATGACCTGTACAACACTTTCAGTTGAAGATGTAAACGGGACAGAAACTGTGAAAAAGTGTGAATATCAGAATAAACCGCTTGCACTCCCGTTTACGGGAAGTTTTGCCATATCATATGAAAAGGGAGTAAAGCCACTTTGCTCATCAGAGCCGTTCTGTGCTTTTGAGCTGACCGAATGCGGCGGTGTGAAAGTTCTTATGCAGACTCTTTCCGAAAGGGAACATGAGTCTGACCCTGTTATACTTTTCGGTGACGAACGCTGGACAAATTATTCTGTTAAAACGGAAGCAAAATTTGAAAAGAATAATGAAGACAATTATGTGTCGGCAGGAGTAAGATTCTGCGGTATTGGTGATGAGGAACATATATCAGACGGAGGATATCAGCTGAAAGTATATCCGGACGGAAAATGGCAGCTTTGCTTTATGGGGGAGATCCTCGAAGAAGATTCTGCGGCAGAAATAATCAGGGAAGATGACTGGAATCAGCTCAGAATATCAGCTTTCGGAAAGAGGATACGCTGTTATGTAAACAAAAATCTTGTCTGCGAGTATACAACATCTTCGCCTGTTCTGATGTCAGGACGTGCAAGCCTTGGAAGTGCATACTATAAAAATATATTCAGAAACTTTTCTGTATCGCCTGTCATGGGTTATTCATATTATGGTGTGTGTCATGACTGCCTGTGCGGAGAATTCAGTTATTCTGAGGGTTGGAAAAAGAAATCGTTTGCCGGAACTCAGTTCAGAAATTTCACATCAGTCGGGAATTTGAATGACAATGAATATTTTGAATTTGATTTTACCGGTAACTGTGTTATGCTTTCAGGCAAATCTGAAAATCTGCGGCTTAAAATCGAGATAGACGGTAAAATAATGGCGG
>USJI01000307.1 GCA_900554975.1 uncultured Ruminococcus sp.
TGTTCTTAAAAAGAAAAAGAGCAACAGTGCGGCAAAGAAAGCATTCATCACGAATCTCTGTTCATTCTTTGCAGTTCTTGCGCTTGCAGTTGTTCTGCCGATAGGCGGTTTTGTAAATGCTGAAGCTGCCCAGACAGTAACTGAAACTATCGGAAACGCAGGCCTTGGGTATCTTGCTGCTGCACTTTCCGTAGGACTTGGTTCTATTGGCTGGGGGATTGCCGTTGGTTCAGCTGCTCCTGCTGCTATCGGTGCTGTTGCAGAAGAACCGAAATCATTCTCAAAAGCTTTGATATTCGTAGCACTTGGTGAAGGTGTTGCACTTTATGGATTCCTTATTTCATTTATGATTCTGAATGCACTTTAATGCTGAAAGAAAATCATAGCCGGAGGGTGATTTAACATGAAGTTTTATTTGATAAGCGATAATATTGATACTCAGATGGGTATGCGGCTTGCCGGAATAAATGGTGTTGTTGTTCATCAGCCGGACGAAGTGAAAAGGGAACTGGAAAAGGCGATAAAGGATAAGGATATTGCAATAATCCTTATGACAGAAAAACTTGTGAAACTTTGCAGCGGACTTGTTTATGATATAAAGCTGAATCATAAGTCACCCCTTATCGTTGAAATTCCTGACAGACACGCAACATCGCAGATAATTGAAACAATAAATAATTATGTAAGTGATGCGATAGGTCTGAAACTGTAATATGGGAGGTGCTGTAATGGACGAATTGCAGAATGAAAAGCTTGAAAAATTTATGAATTCGGTTAATATGGAAGTCAATGAAAAAATCAGTTCCATAATTAACAGGGCAAATTCAGAAAAAAGGCAGAAAATTGAAAAGGCAGAAGATGACGCTCTTCTTGAGGCTTATGGAAAGATACAGAAGTGTGTGAAGGATTCAGAAGCCGAGTACAGAAAAAATTATGCTTTAAAACAGCAGCAGCTTCGCATAGAACAGCTGAAACACAGAGAAATGCTTACAGAAAATATTTTTGAAGCTGTAAACAAAAAAATCATTTCTTTTACAAAGTCGGATAAGTATAAGGATTATCTTATTTCACTTGTTAAAAAGAGCGAACTGAATGAAAACTGCATTATCATGATATCGAAAAATGATGCTGTCTATAAAGAGGATATTGAAAAAACTTCGGGCTGTAAGACGGAAGTTGATCCTGATATAGAAATCGGCGGTATTTCGGTTGTTGATACCGGTAACGGAATTGTGGTTGATAAAACTCTTGACAATGCTTTTGAAGAAAGCAGGAAAAATTTCAGTCAGAAATACAGCTTTGGCAAAGAACAGATAAGCTGATAAGAGGAGTGAACGGGATTGAATACGATTTATTCTGTAAACGGACCTGTTGTAAAGGTTAAAAATACCAAGGATTTCTCCATGCTGGAAATGGTATATGTGGGAAACAAGCGTCTTATCGGCGAGGTAATCGGAATTACCGAGGAATTTACTACGATACAGGTTTATGAGGTTACAACCGGACTTAAAGTCGGCGAACCTGTTTACAATACGAACGCACCGATGAGTGCTACGCTCGGGCCGGGAATCATTTCAAATATCTTTGACGGAATTGAGCGTCCGCTTAAAGCGATTGAAAAGGCATCGGGAAGATTTATTGATGAAGGTGTTAATGTACCTGCCATTGATGAAGAAAAATTCTATGATGTTACAATGGAAGTAAAAGCCGGAGATGAACTCAGGGGCGGAGATATCTATGCTTCCTGTCCGGAAACGGCTGTTATAAGGCATTACTGTATGCTTTCGCCTTTGCTCAGCGGAAAGGTTATATGGGTCGCTGAGAACGGACAGTATCGTGTAAACGATGTTGTATGTAAAATCGAAGACAAAAAGGGTAATGTTCATGAACTGACTCTTTGTCAGAAGTGGCCTATCCGTCAGCCAAGACCTGTTTCTGAAAGACTTATGATTTCCAGACCGCTTATTACCGGACAGAGAATTATCGACACTATTCTGCCTATTGCAAAAGGCGGAACAGCAGCGATACCTGGAGGATTTGGTACAGGAAAGACGATGACTCAGCATCAGCTTGCAAAGTGGTGTGATGCGGATATTATCGTGTATATAGGTTGTGGTGAGCGAGGAAATGAAATGACCCAGGTTCTTGAAGAATTTTCAGAGCTTATCGACCCTAAAACAGATCGTCCGCTGACAGACAGAACAGTTCTTATAGCTAAC
>USJI01000308.1 GCA_900554975.1 uncultured Ruminococcus sp.
GGTTAACTCAAGCTGTAAAAATCTTTCGTCATTGTATGCCTTTGCAAGGCTGTCCGTTTTTAATTGAAAGTCTTTTAATCTGCCGTTTCTATATTTCAGCTCAACCAAAACGGTTTTATGATTCGAAGCACGAAGTAAATTCAGCATACTTTCAAAATCACCGTTTTCATACATTTTCGGATTTTTTAATGCAAAACTTGAATAACAATATTTCACTTTTCCATCTATTTCCCCATATGCTTCTATGTCAATCAAGCATCTTTCATTGTCAAATTCATGCGTTGAAAAATCATCTAATATAAAACGCATTTCCATATACCTACGCTCTGTTTTTCGAAACAAAAACATATTCTGCCATCTCCTAAATTCCAATTTTTAAAACCACTATCCCATTTAATTTATCATATTATACCACGCACATACACACAAAGTCAATAAAAAAAGATGAGTGTAAAACTCATATCTTTCTTTTCACAACTTATTTTAATGCTTTTCCGCAAGGAATCTTGCTATCGCCGCAGAATCTCTGACATCAATCTTGCTATCATCATTGAAGTCGACATTTTCAGTAAGTACATATCCCCTGCCCTGTGAAAGTATTCTGGCAATATATGCACAGTCACGTACATTCAGAGCACAGTCACAGTTCGCATCACCCTTGACAAGGTCAGCTGTCAGACAGAATGTTATTCCGTTTGATAAAGCATATTTCTGAACAGCAGTATTCTCATCGCCGTAAATCACAGCATTTTTATAAAGATTTCCATTGCTGTCGAATCCAAATATTTTAGTATAAATCTGTTCAGTTGATGGCAAAACAATAAGGCTTCTGAGTGCATCACAGCCTGCAAATGCATATGACTGTATAGTTTTTACTCCTGACGGTATATTGACTGCCGCTAAATTTACACAGTTTTTAAATGCGTTGCCGTTTATATATGTAACTGTATCAGGAAGTATCACCCTGTATAAATTCATCGCATTTTCAAACGCACCCATACCTATCTCATGGCAGTCATTAATAACTGTATATACAGGAGCTGTCCTGCCTGCCGGATACAAAATGAGCTTTGTTTTGTCACGGGTGTAAATCACATTGTCAGATGACATATAATCAGCATTTTCTTCGCTTATATGAACTTCTCTGAGCGAACTGCATCCGGCAAATGCATACCCTGCTATACTTCTGACACTGGACGAAATATTTATGCTTTCCAGTGAAGTGCAGTTTGAAAAAGCTTGCCAGCCGACTGATTGAAAACCATCATCGAAACTGATACTTTTAAGACTTTTACAGTTTTTAAATGCCAGTGTGCCTATGGATTTAACACCTTTTTCAAATGTTACCTCCTCAAGGTTTTCACAGTTTTCAAACGCACCATATCCTATATCTGAAACATTTGACGGAATAACGATACTTCTCAGTGCAGTACAGTCCTTGAAAGATGATTCATTTATCTTTGTCAGACCGGATTTTATTGCGACATTACCAAGCGATGTACATCCAAGAAAGGTTCTCTTTCCGATTGCTGTAATATTATCAGGAATCTCAATTTTCTCAAGTGATGTACAGCCCTCAAAAAAGCCCCGGTCTTCTGAACCACGTATATTTGATGTGCTCAGTGATGTCATGTTCCTGGAAATGTGTACTTCTGAAAGAGAGCTACAGCCATAAAACAAACCGCCTTTTGCTTCTGATACACTGTCGGGAATATTAACTGATTCCAGAGAAGTGCAGTTCATAAAAACATGAACGCCCATTGTTTCAAGTGTTTCAGAAAGACGGATATTTTTCAGAGAAGAACAATTCTCAAAAGCACTGTCCATAATGTTAATTACGCTGTCAGGAAGTATGACATTATCGAGTGCAGCACAATTTTCAAAAGCGTGCCCTCCAATGTATTTAAGTTTATTACCGAATGATACTGTTTCAAGTAATGTACAGTCTGAAAATGAATATACTCCGAGTGTTTCAACTGAATCTCCAGTATAAATATTTTTCAGAGATGAACAGCCGGAAAATGTCATATATGGAATTTCTGTCACTCCATCAGGAATGCTGACTTCTTCAAGCTGTGTACAGCCGCTGAAATATCCGTAATACCCTACCTCAGCAAATTCAAAAGATGACTGTCCGCCTTTTCTCAGAAAAGGTATCTGATGTAGTATAATAAAACTTGACACTCCAACCTCAAAGGAATAAAATAGGAAAA
>USJI01000309.1 GCA_900554975.1 uncultured Ruminococcus sp.
TGGCTGGTAAAACAGCCCAGCCACACGGACTTTATCTGAACCGTATTTTCTATTAAGGCACATTTTAAGGGGACAAATTAAAATGGAAAAAAATATGGACAATAACATAAAAAAAGATGTTGATATAGTAAGTCTGAGACGAAAAAGAAAAAGAAGAAGACAGATGGTCAAATTTGCTGCTGTACTTGTTCTTGTTGCAATTGTTCTGGGACTTTATCTGAACCGAGATGTATGGGTTCCGAAGCTTGAAGGTATCGGGGGAAAATTCCATAGTGTAAAGTCCGGAGAGCTTTCCGGAGGAAATTTTCCGTTGAGCGTATCCGGCGGAATAGATTATCAGGTTGCAGAACTTAACGGTTATCTGGCAATTTTAAGTGATGCATATTTTTATATCTATACTGATGACGGTGATCTTTATGATGAACGTCAGCATGCCTATGCGAACGCCATGCTCCAGACAGCAGGAAAAAAAGCACTGATATATGAGTCAGGCGGAAATAAATTCAGGATTGACAACAAGAGAAAAAACATTTATACTAAAAAGATGGAACAGACCATAATTTTCGCAAGAATAAGCGAAAACGGGAATGTTGCAGTTGTTACCAATTCTGACAGCTATGTCTGCACACTTACTGTTTTTGATGAATCAGGTGAGGAAATATACAGCCGAAACTGTGTTGAAAGGGTTATTGACCTGACATTCAACAGCGATGGAACAGGTTGTATACTGGCAACAACAGATGCTGTAAACGGCTCGCTGAATTCAAAAATAATATCAGTTGCATTTAATTCCAAAAAGGATAAATGGACTTCTGAAACGCTTGATACAATGTGTATAAAGACTTATTATGACGGAAGCGGTATATTAGTACTGGGTGATACAAAGTGTGCATATTATGATGATAAGGGTAACTTCCTTTCATCGTATGATTATCCGAGTGACCTTACAGACTGGGACTATCAGAATGGAAAAATAGCACTGCTCTTTAAAAATGAAACCAAGCGTCAGAGTTATCTGACAACTATGGACAGTGAAAAAAGAGAACCTCAGCAGACAGAGTTTTCCAACAGCAGTACAAAATGTGTCAGATTTTCCGGCAAAAATGTTCTTGTTCTTGATAAGGATGGTATAAACCAGTATAAATTCAGCGGCGGCGGAGAAACTGCTATAAGTTCAGATGGTTCATATGAGAAGTTTTTGATAATTAACAAATACATTTTCCTTATGGGATTTGACAGAATAGAAAGAATGGAATACAAAGGATAAAGAGAAACGGAGTGTAAAATAAATGGGAGCAGAATTCTGGTGGATATATGACATATTAGCAACTCTGGTTATTATATTTTTTGTTGTTAACTGTGCCAGAAAGGGCTTTTCAAAGATAATTATAATCGTTATCGGATGTGTGGTGTCAATCACTGCGGCATGGTTTATAAGCTCAAAGACAGCTGATTTCATCTATGACAGGTTTGTTAAGGAAAACAGCATAAAAACTGTGGAAAAAACTCTTGAGGGATATAATCCTTCAAATGCTGTTAAGGATATTATTGAATCTCATGAATTTGCAGGAAATGTAAGTACTGAAAAAATTGAAGCTATTCTGCATACTGATAACATTCTTGACAAGCTTTATGATTATGCAAACAGTGAAGCGGGTAATGTTGTGGGAACCGCTGACGAGTTTGACAGTAAGGTTATAAACGGTTTTGCAGACAGTTTTGCAAAGACTGCCGGAGTAAATCTTCCGCCTTATGTTGTGAACGAAATAACCAGGAGTATTACAGGAAATGAAAAGCTTTTCAATTCTACAATACATATGATAGTCGATAATCCTGATGATCTTCCTGAGTTCATTGAGGAAAACTATATAAGACAGCCTGCAAAAAGAATTATTCAGGCGGCGGTATTCCTTATAGTTTACTTTGTTATTATGATAATCATAAGAATTGTTATCAACAGAACATTCCAGTTTGGACTGCTTAACGGCTACGACCGTCTTGACCATTTCATGGGCGGTGTTCTGGGACTGGCAGAGGCTGTTGCGGCAATAATCATAATGGCTGTTGCTGTGAAGATTATGATAAATATTTCTGAAAGTGAAAATTCGTTTATCAGTACAAAAGCTGTTGAACAGACTAAGATTTTCAGACATTTTTATAATTTTATATAAATGAATGTAAAGGTATATGGGG
>USJI01000310.1 GCA_900554975.1 uncultured Ruminococcus sp.
AAAGGCAAACCATCTTCGCTTATTTTATCTTTTGCGTTTCCTATTTTTCTTGCAAATCTGTTACAGCTTACGTACAGTCTTGCAGATACAAGGATTGTAGGTTCTTTTCTTGGTGAAGATGCACTTGCGGCAGTTGGCAGTACATATACACTTACAACTTTTATTTATTCAATAATAATCGGACTGTGTATGGGAAGCGGTTCGCTTGTGTCATATTATTATGGCAGTAATAATCCTGAAAAGCAACGGAAAACGGCGGCGCTGTCATTTGCGTTTATACTGATTGTTGCAGTTATATCAGAAACGCTGACACTCTGTTTTACCGGAAATATTTTAAGCATTCTGAGAACGCCTTCGGATATTATGTCACTTACGGCGGATTATGTTCAGATAATCCTTGCAGGAATAATTTTTATATTTCTTTACAATTTTTATGCATATATGCTTCGTGCTTCCGGAGATTCTTTTACACCGCTTGTTTTTCTTGGAACAGCATCAGTTCTCAATGTAATTCTTGATGTGATATTTGTTGTATTCTGCGGATTCGGCGTTAAGGGTGCCGCTTTTGCAACACTCTTAGCACAGGCAGTTTCCGGAACAGGTCTTGCAGTATATTCGGTTTTAAAGGAAAGGAATCTGAGGTTTGGTATTTCTGATATGAAAGCTGACAAAAAAGAAATTGCCGAGGTTCTGAGAATGTCATCTGCGGCATCTGTTCAGCAGTCGGTCATGAACTTTGGGATTCTTATGATACAGGGACTCGTTAACAGTTTTGGTACAGTTGTTATGGCGGCATTTACCGTTGCCGTTAAGATTGATACATTAGCTTATATGCCTGCACAGGAATTCGGCAACGCATTTTCAATTTTCATTTCACAGAATTATGGTGCGGGAAAATATGAGAGAATACAAAAGTGTGTAAAACGGGCATTTATGGTTTCAGGTATTTTTTGTCTGGTGATTTCTGCTTTTGTAGGATTTTTCTCAGAAGAACTGATGTGCATTTTTGTTGATTCTTCCAACACTGATATAATAAAAACCGGTTCTCAGTATCTTATGACAGAGGGAACTTTCTATATCGGAATCGGGGTTCTGTTCCTGCTTTACGGATATTACCGCGGCATAAACAAGCCGGAAATGTCACTTATTCTTACGGTTATTTCACTTGGGCTTCGTGTTCTTCTTGCATATATTCTTTCAGGGTTTGAACAAATCGGAGTGTTCGGAATCTGGATTTCAATTCCGACAGGCTGGATTATTGCCGATATAACGGGTTGTATTTATATGAAAAAATGCATAAAAATTGCAGAATAATATAAAAAAAGCACCTTCTGACCTGAGCCAGAAAGTGCTTTTGCTTTATAGAATAATTTTCCGAAAGAATAATTATTTCTGAGGACCTGCTGAAACGAGAGCCTTACCAGCGGCATTGCCTTCGTATTTAGCAAAGTTCTTGATGAATCTGCTTGCCAGATCCTTAGCCTTTGTTTCCCATTCAGAAGCATCAGCATATGTGTCACGTGGGTCAAGGATATTCTTGTCAACGCCCGGGAGTTCTGTTGGAACTTCAAAGTCAAAGAATGGAATCTTCTTTGTAGGAGCGTTAGCAATGTCGCCATTGAGGATAGCATCGATGATACCACGAGTATCACGGATAGAGATACGCTTGCCAGTGCCGTTCCAGCCTGTGTTAACGAGGTATGCCTTAGCACCGCTCTTCTGCATCTTCTTAACGAGTTCTTCAGCATACTTTGTTGGGTGGAGTTCAAGGAACGCCTGACCGAAGCAAGCTGAGAATGTTGGTGTAGGTTCTGTGATTCCTCTTTCTGTACCTGCAAGCTTTGCAGTAAATCCTGAAAGGAAGTAATACTGTGTCTGTTCAGGTGTCAGAATTGAAACAGGAGGAAGAACGCCGAAAGCATCAGCTGAAAGGAAGATAACGTTCTTTGCAGCAGGTGCAGCAGAAACAGGACGAACGATATTCTGGATATGGTCGATAGGATAAGAAACACGAGTATTTTCTGTTACGCTCTTATCATTGAAGTCGATCTTGCCGTCCTTGTCAAGTGTAACGTTTTCAAGAAGAGCATCACGCTTGATAGCATTGTAGATATCAGGCTCAGAATCCTTGTCAAGGTTGATAACCTTAGCATAGCAGCCGCCTTCAAAGTTGAATACGCCGT
>USJI01000311.1 GCA_900554975.1 uncultured Ruminococcus sp.
GCCGGAAAGCACACTGCCGCCGTTGTTATCCATTGTACAAACCAGTCTGCGGTAAATCCCTTATGAATAAATGTTGCGATTAAGGTTATCAAAGGAACTACAAGCATAACTGTAAAGGATTGTATTGACAGTATTATAAAAATCGGTTTGTCATTTTTCGGGTCAACAATACGAAACGCAAGTTTCTGAGCCGCCTTACTGACAAAAAAGAAAACCAGAAGAAATACTATTACATATTCGAGCCACATATCCTTTATAGCCATCAGGAATATCTGATACTTAAGACCGCCGGTTTCAACGGCAATGTTATAAACGGTCATGCAGAACACCATACAGAACACCATGATAAGTGTAAAAATAAAGCTTTGAAATTTTGTCTTTGGCATAATTTTTTCCTCCTAAAAAAAGAAAGTGCATTGACATTTTGGCCTGTCAAGCACTTTCTTAAATAACATATTTTATTTTGCGTATTCAACAGCACGGCTTTCACGGATTATGTTTACCTTAACTTGTCCCGGATAATCCATTTCGCCCTCAATCTGTTTAGCGATTTCCCTTGCAATGATAACCATACGTTCATCATTGACAACCTCAGGAGATACCATAACTCTTACTTCACGTCCTGCCTGAACAGCGTAACATTTTTCAACGCCCTCATAAGAAGTACATATTTCCTCAAGCTTTTCAAGACGCTTGATATAGTTTTCATAGTTTTCACTTCTTGCAGCAGGTCTTGCAGCAGATATAGCATCCGCTGCCTGAACGATACAGGCGATAACTGTTCTCGGTTCAACGTCATTGTGGTGTGCCTCAATAGCGTGTATAACCTCAGGGTTTTCCTTGTACTTGCGGCATACATCAACACCTATCTGTACATGAGAACCTTCAATCTCAGCTGTAAGAGCCTTACCGATATCGTGAAGAAGACCGGCACGTCTTGCAAGGTTTGCGTCAACTCCGAGTTCAGATGCTAAAATACCTGAAAGCTGAGCAACCTCAATAGAATGGTCAAGAACATTCTGACGGTAGCTTGTACGGAATCTGAGTCGGCCGATAAGCTTGATAAGCTCATGGTTAATGCCGTGGACATTTGTTTCCATAACGGCTCTTTCGCCTTCCTGCTTGATTCTGTATTCTACCTCACGTCTTGCCTTGTCAACCATTTCCTCGATTCTTGTCGGGTGGATTCTTCCATCGGCAATAAGCTTTTCAAGAGCAATCCTTGCGACCTCACGTCTTACATGGTCAAAACAGGAAAGAGTGATTGCCTCAGGGGTATCATCAATTATCAGATCAACACCTGTAAGCGTTTCAAAAGTTCTGATATTTCTTCCCTCACGTCCTATAATTCTTCCCTTCATTTCATCATTCGGGAGAGGAACTACAGAAACCGTTGCCTCTGAAACCTGTTCAGCGGCACATTTTGCGATAGCAAGAGAAATATAGCTTCTTGCCTTTTCATCGCATTCGTCCTTTATCTGCTGTTCATAGTTTGCGATCTTAACAGCCTTTTCGTGTACCAGATCGCCGTCAAGCATATTAAGTATGTACTCCTTAGCCTGATCCTTTGTAAACTCAGATATACGTTCCAGAATATCCATCTGGCTTTTCTTGATAGTTTCAGCTTCTTTTAATTTTTCATCTGCGTTTTTAATTTTGTTCTGGAGGACATCTTCCTTACGTTCCAGATTATCATTTTTCTTATCAAGATTTTCTTCTTTCTGCTGTATTCTTCTTTCCTGACGTGAAATTTCTGAACGTCTATCCTTGATCTCTTTTTCAGCATCTGAACGAAGCTTGTGGATTTCGTCCTTGGCTTCAACAAGAGCAGCCTTTTTTCTTGATTCAGCTTCCTTGTCTGCATCGGTAAGGATTCTTTCAGCTTCTTTTTCAGCAGAACCCATAACTGACTCAGCCTGTTTCTGTCTGTAAGCAATACCCTGCTTAAAGCAGACGAAACCGGAAACAGCCGCCCCGACAATCAGCGCCGCAATACAGCAGATAACAGCAATTGTTGGTGACATTGCCCGCACATTACCTCCTTTAATATAGTTATAGGAATTGTACAATAACTGTATTACTCCGGCAGGATAATGTTGCCATAATCGTATTCATATTTTCATTTTTAGCATGCAGATTCTGCAGGTATTAAAATTCATTATCATCATATATAATAAAAAAT
>USJI01000312.1 GCA_900554975.1 uncultured Ruminococcus sp.
AGTTTTTCAGTATATTTGAGGAGCTTGGCTTAGAAGAGTATGGGCAGACGGTTTTGCCATGTCTGCCGTATGCAAGCTGTCATGCGGTGTCAACGGACAGACTGTGGGTATTAAATCAATACCAGAATCAGCAGCTCTATATTTTTTCACAGCAGGGAGATGTTATTTTAGAGCGTGATGTACAGGGAAAACAGATGTTTTATGAACCTATAATTACGGATGAGGCACAATTGATACTTCCGATTTACGATGAAGGTACAGAAAAAATGCAGTTTTTTTATGCCGGACTTTCAGATGGAGACTGGAAAAAAGCAGGAGAAATGAATGCTGCGCCAAGTGACATTAATCAGTTTTATGCCATGGTGGACAACGATATATATTATCAGGTGAACAGCTCTAATATGATTTCGGGAAATGGGCTTGTCAGATGGAATATTGATACTGGTGAAAGAACGTGGATTCTCAAATATGATGTAAATGGGCTGGCACAATATGATACAAGTGTGATCTTCGTGGAAAATAAACCGGTATGTGTGTTCTTAGGAAAGAGTGATGGATATGGCTATAAGCACTATATGGTTTCTGTGTCAGAGCAAAAGCTGCAAAGTGATAAAGATATAATTGTAGCAGACCTTGTGGGTTCGTGTAATCAGGGTGAAAAGGCGGCGATAATTGCTTCAATGGACAGCCCGGATTGTCAATACAAGTATGTTGACGCTTCTTCACAAGAGGAAAAGGACAGAATTATGGCTGAGCTGTCAAATAAAAAAGGTCCTCAGATAATGTATGTCTCAATGGATGACTATTATAATCTGATTGAAAAGGGTATGCTGTGTGACTGGTACAGCTTTATGGATAGGTCACTTTTTGCCGATATTTTACCTGGAGTTCTTGAACTTGGAACGGTTGGAAATTCATTATATGGACTGCCTGTTGGCATAAGGGTGGAGTCAATGGCAGTAGGACGACAATTGGAGGATAGCGAATGGACGATTGATACGATTGTAGAGCTTATGTCCGAAGGAAAATTAAACACATCACTTCGTTCGCCATATATTTTCAATAATAAGGATTATCTTGAGCCGGATTTTGTGATTAATAGTTTGACGAAATGTGCGTTTAACAATTCATTTATTATTGACTGGGATACAAAAACAGCACATTTTGATGATGAGCGTTTTATAAAGCTTCTTGAATTGACAAGGGAAGATGTAAGTGATATTCCGGCGGGAGATGCTTATGATAATGACATTATATGGGCGTATCTGAATGATTATCCTATTGTGATGAATTATTTGTCAAAGGCTGATACAGACTATATAATAATGGGCTTCCCGAATCATGCGAAGAGCGGAAATTACATTATGCCGGCAGGCAACGGAATGTTGGTTATAAATGCCAATATCACAAATCCTGAAAAGGTTGTATTATACATTCGGAAGCTTATGGATAAGCAGGTTCAGCTTGACATTATGAATTTCTGTATAGGAATACAAAAGATGAATGTGCAGGATTTTGTGAGAACAGATGATTCGGGAAATAAAATATACATGAATTTATATAATACAAGCGAATACAATGAAGAAAAAATTCTGTCTCTATTCAACAAGGCGGCAGAATTTCTTGAAGGCTGCGAGCCGGAACCACAGCAGTACGGAGTGATTAATCGTATTATTTTAGAAGAACTGGCAAGTATGCGTAATAATAACAAGAGTACACAAGACACTGCTAAAATAATAAATGACAGAGTTGAGATTTATTTGCAGGAATAATTGGGACACCGGGGTCTGACACCTGTCCAGGCTGCTTGAAGGATGTAACTATTCAGAACCCAATGTCATTTAGTTAACAATCTAGATATGCCTGACCTAATCGGGGATAGAGCATTGGTCATGCTCTTGCTGCCATAAACCAAATGAAATCGGAACTTTTTTGATTTTTATGGTATGACAAAAAGACAGATTGCGTGTCCACCTTCCAAAAGTTATAGTGACAAAGATGTTTATGCTATTTAGTCACACTTATTTGTGCTTGAAAATGCTGACTACACATGTAATTATGCGGTCATCCGGCAAACCAGACAGCCCACTCACCTTCCCGTGATTTGTATTATACCGAGTTTCCCTACAAGAAGAATTATAAAGAAAAAAGGCTCAGGGAAACATTTTCATAACGTTTTGTG
>USJI01000313.1 GCA_900554975.1 uncultured Ruminococcus sp.
AATACGGGACGGCTTGGCTTTATGTCTGCTCTTGAATACGACCAGCTTGACAATATTTCCGAGATACAGTCGGGGAAATACAGAATAAGCAAAAGAATGATGATGGACGTAATAATTGACAGCGGCGGAAGTATCTATGAGCTTACCGCACTCAATGACGTTTCAGTTTCAGCTGCATATTCAAGTATCTGTGATTTTAATATATATGCTGACGGAAATATTATTGGTTCATATCGGGCAGATGGTGCAGTATTTAGTACTCCTACCGGTTCAACCGCATATTCGCTTTCGGCGGGAGGTCCTATAATAGAACCAGAAATGGAATGTATTGAAATGACGCTTATTTGTCCGCATTCTCTTTTTACACGTCCTATGATATTTTCACCGGAGAAAAAAATTCGTTTTGAAAATACATTGAGAAGAAATCCTGAAATATTTATCAGTGTTGACGGGGGAGAGGCAATAAAGCTTTCTGTCGGTTCAAGCGTGGAGGTTACAAGGTCTGAACATACTGTTTCACTTGTGACCATGACAGAAGATTCATTCTATAATTCACTGAATAAAAAATTTATGCACCCGATAAAATAATCAGAAAGGAGGCTCTGAGTGTTTCAGAGTAAGAAAAATGAAAAACAAACGTCAATATAAAATACTGGAAATAATAAAAGAACATGATGTGGAAACACAGGAAATGCTTCAAAGCCTGCTTTGCGAATATGGATTTAACGTCACACAGGCGACAGTTTCAAGAGATATAAAGGAACTGGGTCTTATAAAGAAATCAGGCGAGAATGGTGTGTACAAGTATATTGAACCTATGGCTGGAAAGTCTAAACAAAACATTTTTGTAGATACCGTTACAAGTATTGATTATGCAATAAACATTGTGGTTATAAAATGTCATAACGGAATGGCACAGGCAGCCTGTGCAGCGCTGGATTCAATGAATTACAGCAATATAGTCGGTACGATCGCCGGAGATGATACAATATTTGCCGTTATGAGAACTGAGTATGATGCTAAAAAACTTGTAAAAGCTTTCAAGGAACTTATCTGGGGGTAAAAAATGCTTAAAGAACTGTATATTGAAAATCTTGCGGTTATTGAAAAAGCGATTATCCCTTTTTCTGACAATTTTAATGTATTTACAGGTGAAACAGGTGCCGGAAAATCAATTCTTATCAATGGTATAAATGCTGTTCTGGGGCAGAGAACCACAAAGGATATTGTCCGTACCGGCTGCAAAAAAGCTGTAATTACTGCTTTATTTACAAATCTTGACTGAGGTTACTGCAAGACTTGATGAGCTTGGAATCTCCCATGACAACAACGAAATTACCGTTACAAGGGAAATAAGTTCAGATGGAGGAAGCGTTGCAAGAATAAACTTTAAAACAGCATCTGTTTCGGTTTTAAGGGAAATTGGCGAACTTCTTGTTACAATACATGGACAACATGATAACCAGATACTTCTTGCACCTGAAAAGCATATAAATGTGCTTGACAGTTTTGGTGAAACCGAAGAAATGATTGCTGATTATAAAAATGACTTTAAAAAGCTTCAGTCACTTGCAAAAAAGCTGGAAAATTTCAAAAAGCAGAAGATAGAAAAGCGTGACAGAATCATAGTTCTGAAAACACGCATAGCTGATTTGAAGGAAGCTGATATTACAGCAGAACAGTATGCTGAACTTGAAAATGAATACAGACAGATTCAGAATATAGACAGGATTGTAAAATCCCTCCAGACGGTAAGATATATACTCAACGATGAAAGTGAAGAAAATACGCTTGATATGCTTTCAAAATGTGAAGATGAACTTTCCGGAATCAGTGAGTATTCAAGTGAAATATCGGCACTTTATGACAGGCTTTCTGCTGCAAAAATTGAAATCCAGGATATTTCTGATGAACTTTCAGGTATAGCTGACGGACTTGATATTGACCAAGAACGTTTTGACTATGTCATTTCCAAATATAATTCGCTGAACAGTCTGCAAAGGAAATATAACTGTGAGTACAAAGAATTGCTTGAAATGTATAATGAAAGTGTCAGGGAGCTTTCTGAAACAGAATACTCTGATGAAGATATACAGAAGATAATCGGCGAAAAGGATGCTGTTCTTCATCAGGTTACAGACAAGGCAAAAAAAATTTCTGCACACAGAAAAAAAACT
>USJI01000314.1 GCA_900554975.1 uncultured Ruminococcus sp.
AATTTTAAAGCTATTATACGGCGGTGGTGAGAAGTGGTGAATATTTTAACCGCTTTGTAATCCCTGATACTAAATCGAAACCAATTTTTCCTTGACAAAATATTCTTTTGAAAAATATTCTAACAATTTCCTTTAAAACTGTGCATAATATCTATTGCAATATGCTTTTTATGCTGATATAATAGAAAAGGATGATTTTAAAGTGTGTCAGCAGCGCCTGAAACGCTGCTGCGAGAAAAATAGAAAAGTGTGTAAGAACGACCATATACAAATAAGGTAACTAAGGAAGGTAATACGATGTTAAAAGCTATCGGTTCCAAGCAGGATCTTTCATTGCCGGGCACTGAGTGCGGATACTACGAAGAGGTTGCGGATCTTCTCAAAAGCGAAGTTGTGCAGCAGATGAAGCAGTATATGCACCACGGTCATACGACCTGTTTTCAGCATTGCCTGAATGTTTCATACTACAACTACATTTTCTGCAAGCTCCTTTCGCTGGACGCTCGTGCAGGTGCAAGAGCGGGTCTTATCCATGACCTGTTCCTTTACGACTGGCACGATCATGTTCGTGAAAAAGGTCAGAGAATGCACGGTTGGACCCATGCGGCAACAGCTCTTGCCAATGCTCAGAAGTATTTCGATATCACTCCTATGGAGGCTGATATCATTGAAAAGCATATGTTCCCCATGAACATTGCGCTGCCCAAGTATAAGGAGACAGTTGTTATCATCATGGTGGATAAGATATGCGGAGCGTGGGAAGTAATTGCTCACTGGGGTCTGCTTGCTGCTCATGCGGCAATGTTGCCAAAGAGAATGATAACTCATCTCAAGGCACGCAGATCGGCATAATAACAATAACACTGTGCGGGGTAAAAGATATAACACAGAAACGGACGTCCTTCGGGGCGTCCGTTTTTTGTTATATCATATTAAAAAAAGACTTGACAACCACTACATCCTGTAGTATAATAAAGCTACTACAGAATGTAGTGGATAATATTATCAAAATCTAAGTATTGTTCTGTTAAAGGGACATAGAAAGGATATGGTCATATATATGATTAAAAATTTAACTGAAGCAGAATCGGCTATAATGAAGAAAATATGGGAGCTGAATTCGCCTGTGACTTCTTCTGTGCTGATGGGTTATTTTTCAGAAGAAAGAGGGTGGAAATCACAGACTGTAAGCACCTTTCTGTCAAGACTGGTCAAAAAGGGCTTTTTGTCAGTGAAAAGGTGTGGTGCGGCAAATGAATATACCGCTGTTATTTCAGAAAGTGCTTATGAGCAGGCAGGAGCAAGGGAAGTTATCGACAGACTTTATAATGGCTCAGTGAAAAATATGATAGCATCTCTTGCTGACTGCGGTGCAATAAGCGATGAAGAAATGGATGAGCTTAAAAATTGGTTCAGTAAGAGGTGACGTGATTGACGCTTGTTTTTATTTTCGTTCTTGTGTCATCTGCAGTAGTAGGTATTATTATGCTGCTTTTTAAAGCAGTGCTGAATTTTGCCGGACGTGAGCTTTCCGCAGAAAGCAAGGAGACTGTGCTGATGGTACTGCTTTCATTTCAGCCGATATCAGCCGCAATTATGCTTGTTGCTGAGAGTATCCCTTTGCAGCCCTATCCGACAGTAGGTCATGAGGTACTTGCATTTGTCACTGCTTCTGCGGCAGAGGTGAGTGCAGAAACAATAAAATCGGGTTCAGCCGGAACAGGAAGCACATTTATTTATATTTTGGTGTTTGTCTGGTGTGTGACAGCTGCTGTTATTTTGATAAAAAAGGCAGTTGGTTATGCTGTATTCAGAAATGCTGTGGAGAAGACCGGTTTAAGAAAACAGGAGGGCTGTCCGACTATTATGGTAAGCGATGCAGTGACATCGCCATTCCTTATGGGTGTTTTCAGACCTGTCATAGTAATTCCTGTCAGCGATCTTTGCAGAGATGAGCTTGAAATGGCTGTCAGTCATGAAAAAGCGCATTATCAAAGACATGATACAGCCAAAAAGGCATTTGCGGAGCTGCTTAAAAGCTTGAACTGGTTTAATCCCTTGTTTTATATGCTTACAGATGAACTGTATGAAAGCAAGATTGTCTACAGAACAGAGAAGTTTGAAGATAAAGTCAGAACTTTCTGTATGAATCCGAATGGAATCGTTGTAAATGAGA
>USJI01000315.1 GCA_900554975.1 uncultured Ruminococcus sp.
GGTTCGTATTCAATTCCGGTAAAAGCATTTGCGGCATCCTGCGGCAGAGCAGGAGAAGAAACGATTACCGGTGAAAATTATAAAACATCGGATACTGTCCTTAAGATTACATCTTGGTATGAAGAATACATAAGCGAATATGAAAAACAACTGAATGACAGGAAAAAGGAAGTAGAAAAGGAACACACAACCACTGAGACTGTTCCAAAGGAAAAACCGCAGAATCCCTCAGAAGAGAAAGAGATTAAAACGGAATCACGGAAGGTAACAAAAAAGCCTCAGTTAATTGTAGGAAATAAAGACCGTGACCAAAAATCAGATGAAATGACATTATATGACCCGGATGAGCCGTCAACGAAACCCGGCGGACCGTCAGCAAAACCCGGCGGACCGCCAGCAAAACCCGGCGGTACATCAGCAAAACCCGGCGGTACATCAGGTGATAAAGGGAATGCTCAAGAAAGTGATGACGGCTCAGAGGGAGAAGACGGTGAGCAGGAAACGGAGACTCAGGAGACAGAGCAGAGGGAGGTATGCCATGTCAATGTCATCATTAAAATGGATGAATTTCCGGTAAGTGCTGTACTTGCATATTATCATGTGCGGGTAATAAAAAGTATGCTCGATGGAGATGGCATTAAACCACCTAAAAAGGATGATATAAAGGATATGCTTGCAGCCATGACGTCATGCACTGAAAAGCCGGATGATAATAGTGAGGATTATCATATCACCATGACCTTTAAATCATATAAAGAACTTCCGGGTGTGATGTTTACTAAATGGCAGTTATCTGAGGAGAAGCTGTCAGAATATACCGAACGCTACCTCAATGTAACAGAAATGGTGTCAGGCTGGATTGACGAGAATTTAAGTGCATTTGAGAAGGAGGACGCGGAGGAGAACACAGATGGAGAATAAACAGCATAATAAGAATTTAATGACAATAGTGGTGTGTGTGGCGCTTTCAATTGTCAGCCTCGTCATACAATATTTTTTTAAGGGTGGGATGTGAAGATGGTCTACTATATTACATCTCCGACATATCAGGCAGTAATTACATCAGTGCTCCATGAGACAGAACAGATTATCGCCGGCGGTGATAGCATATCGGAGATATATGTCAGCAAATACATAAAGGAACAGATTAATAATCTCTCAGGTGTGGACATGATGATTATTGATCTGTCATGTGTGCTTGATCTTGATACGGAAATTATATCAAGCCTTGAGACCGTAAAGGTTATGTATGGACAGATGAGAATAATTATTCTAGCAACGCAGCTTAGGACAGGAAGCGAACTTTTAATCAAATGTGTGCAGATGGGCATATATGACATCATTACTGCGACTGATTTTGTGGAGATTAAGGATGAGCTTACCGGATGTGTAACAGAAGGCAAGCAGTACAGGGATGCGCTAAGATATTTAAAGCCGCAGGATGATAAGACGGAAGGAAAACAGGTGCGTATTAAACAGAAGCAGAATGCCAATCGCGTGATGATTGGCTTTGCCGGAAGCCGGGCAAGAGTGGGGACAACCCATAATGCCATTGTCACTGCCAATACGCTGCGCCGCAGCGGCTACATGGTTGCACTGCTTGAGATGTCCTCTGCCCCGGTCTTTACAGACATAAAAGAATCCTATGATGAAGAGTCTGAGGATGCTCTTCATTTCTCTGTCAATGGAATAGATTATTATCCATCTGTGCAGGCAGCGGAGGTCAATTCAATAATGGCCAAGGCATATAACTTTCTTGTTATAGATTTTGGCAGCTTTGATGATATGGATGATATCACATTTAATAAATGTGAGGTTCCGGTAATTGTTGCCGGGAGTAAGCCATGGGAGCTTGATGCGCTTAATGCAGT
Source organism: uncultured Ruminococcus sp. (assembly GCA_900554975.1). Lineage (GTDB taxonomy): Bacteria > Bacillota > Clostridia > Oscillospirales > Ruminococcaceae > Porcipelethomonas. The sequence goes on from USJI01000315.1 coordinate 1,872, forward strand.
TTTTTCAAGGGTAGTACATGAAAATCTTACAAGATATAATTTTCTATTCAACTTTACAGACGAAAAGTACCGGGATGATATAAAGAACGGAATGGCGGAGCTTAAGAATGTATTTTTTGCTCCGGTGACAATGGATCCTTTTACAGCGGTTGAGAATGGGCTGTGTGAACAGCTCTGCGGTGATTATTTTGATAGGAGCGAACAGCCGGACAAAAAGAAGAGGGGGGTATTTGGTGTATGGAAAAAGAAAAACAGATAGATGAATGTCTTGAGCTTATTAAGAAGATGTATTCC
>USJI01000316.1 GCA_900554975.1 uncultured Ruminococcus sp.
AAGTCATGAAAAATTTTATATCAAAGTATAAGCACGCGCTGCTTACACTGTACACACCGGTATATCTATTATGTTTTCAATATCTGGAACAGACAATCACAACTGAATTTACAGCACTCAATTCACCTATTGATAACTTAATTCCATTTATACCTATTTTTATAATACCTTATCTGCTTTGGTTTGTCTATGTTGCGGGAAGTGCTGTATATTTTATATTTAATTCACAGCGTGATTTTATAAAGCTTATGAGTTTTCTAATCATCGGAATGACCGCTTACATTATTATATGCTATATTTTTCCTAATGGGCTGTATGAGTTCCGTCCGGCAGAGCTTAGGGATGACAATATAATCAACAGGCTTGTCGCATGGCTTTACCAGACAGACACCTCCACCAATGTATTTCCGAGCATACATGTCTATAACTCAATAGGAGTTCATGTGGCAATCAATAAATCCGATAAGATAAAGAGCCGTTTTATCAAAAATGCCTCTTTTGTGCTCTGCGTGCTCATCTGCCTGTCAACAATATTCTTAAAGCAGCATTCAATAATCGATGTTGTCGGCGGCTGTGTTATGGGACGTATAGTATATATTCTGATATATAAAACCAGATTTGCAACGTACGTTGACGAAAAAGCCTGGAACTAGTATTTATATTTATCACAAATCATACAAAATCATATTTTTCAATCAAAAAGCGTTGGCAATATTGACATCTCCGCAGAATCACCGGTACATGTCAATACATGCCAACGCTTTTTAGTATAAATAGTATGTCTTAGTTAAATCCAATTATCTTCTGGAAAAGCCTGTAGCCTGCCCTCTGGACTACTCTTGCAGGCTTACCCTCCCAGCTTAGGGCAATTCCCATAAATGTGTGCTTAATGTTCTTATAGAGCTTAGGATTTTTCTCTTTAAGATACATCCACAGCTCATGCTTTTTCTTATAATTTCCTTCATCCTTCGAAAGGACACAGAACGCTGAGGATATTGTCATCATTATATTCACGTAGTTCTGCATGTACTTCATGCACGGACGTTCATCTATCGCATCATAATCAAAATAGTCAATCATAAGCTTATTGACTCTTATCTGCTGGTCTATTCTTTTAATCATGACTGCCTCGTTTACCGACTGGTCATCCCTGCCTATAAAGTAATGATAAAAAACCACATCCGTGTAATACATCCTCTTGACATAAGGAAGCGGATTGAAAATGAAGATATTATCCACATAAAATGTGTGCTTCGGCAGCTTAAGTCCACACTCCCTCAAAAGCTCAGTCCTGTAGATTACGGAATGCATGAGAATATACTGTGCAACCCTGAAGTGACCGACATCCTGCCATGTGAAATATTTATCTTTCGGCAATACATTATGATAGCTCATCACCTTCTTATGATGTGCCCCCTGCTTATCATACACAAAATTGGAAATCAGCATATCAAGCTTATCATCATCCGCAAGTGATTTTTTCATAATGTCCAGAAGCTTCCTGTACGCTTTTTTGTCAACCCAGTCATCGCTGTCAACAACCTTAAAAAAGGCTCCTGTCGCATTGGCGAGTCCCGTGTTTACAGCCTCGCCATGACCTCCGTTTTCCTGATGTACAGCTTTTACAATCGTAGGATATTTTTCCGCGTATCCGTCAGCAATCGCTGCCGTATCATCCTTGGCAGAGCCATCGTCCACTATAATAATCTCAACTTCTTCACCGCCCTCTAACAGTGAATTGATACACTTCTCCATGTATGCCTGTGAATTGTAACATGGAACTGCAATAGATAATATTTTACTATTCATACTCCTCGACTACCTCACTCTTTTTTTCCGGCCTGGTTCCGGCATTATAATTATATATATATTTCAATAGAAATACAGTAATTACAAGACATATTGCCATGGCTGCAAGCACCACAAAACCGTTTATAAATCCCTCAGGCATTAATTCCGTGATAAGCACGGAAATCAAATTGGCTCCAATGTGAAAAATAACCGGTGCCCAGATTGTCTTCATTTTTTCATAGACAAATGCCAGCATAATTCCAATTATAAAAGCATATACGAACTGTACCAGATTGCCATGGAATATACCAAAAAACGCCGCTGATACAAGTATTGCCGTCTTGGCACTGCATAAATCCCTCAGCCTTTTATA
>USJI01000317.1 GCA_900554975.1 uncultured Ruminococcus sp.
CAGCTGATACAAATATTGCAGCAGACCTTGGTCAGGATTCCCTTGACATGGTTCTTATAATAGGACAGCTTGAAGAAGAATTCGGTGTTGAAATCGGCAATGACGCAGTTCAGGATATAAGAACAGTAGGGGATATCGACAAGATGCTGGGCGGACTTCTCGGCGAATAAGTAAGAGGATATTATGATAAAGAGAACTAATAAACTTTATGATGTCGGAACACTGCCGGAACTCGGTGTTGTTCCGGAGAAGATGCACGCATGGACTATCCGTACTGAAAGGCTCGGCGAACCGAAGGACGCATTCAGGGAAGAAATTATAAAAGTTCCTGATATTAAGGAAAATGAAGTTCTTATTGCCAACCTTTGTGCTTCGATAAGTTATAACGGAATATGGGCAGCACTCGGAAAGCCTAAAAATGTAATTGCCCAGAACGGAAATTATGATGACGAAAAGGAAGATTTTCATATACTCGGTTCTGAAGTTTCCGGTATTGTTTATGCGGTCGGGGACGCTGTAACGAACGTAAAAGTTGGCGATAAGATTATAGTAAACGGTGCACAGTATGACCAGAACTGCCCTGTAATAAAATCAGGCGGAGACCCTGTAAACAGTCCTTCATACAGAATATGGGGATATGAGGCTAACTGGGGAGCATTTGCACAGTTCAGCAAAATCAAGGATTATCAGTGTATAAAAATTCCTGAAAATATGTCAGTTGAACAGGCTTCCGCATTTACAAGTTCTGGTGTTGTTACATACAGAATGCTTACACACTGGAAGAAGTAAACAGCACAGATACTGATATGCAGTATCAGAGTATTGCCGGAATGATAAATAACAGCATTTCAGTATACGGGGACAGTATTGCAATTGAAAACGAAAAGGAAAAGATTACATATTCCGAACTCAGAAACAAAGTGGCCGGATATTGCAGGGTGATTTCTGAGAAAGTACCTGACCGCAAGCCTGTATGCATATTCATGGAAAAGAGTCCGGAACAGATTATTGCTGTAACAGCTTGTATATTCCTTGGTATTCCATATATGCCATTGGAGGAAGATATCCCTCTGAAAAGACTTGAAATGTGTATCAGCAATACAAAATGCGAAACAATTATCTGCAACGGAAAAAGGGCAGATGAGCTGAAATCAATATGCAGGAATGTCATTATTGCGGAAAATGTGGAAGAATGCAGTAATGAACTGATTCCGGCGAAAACAAAAGAAGATGAACTTTTTGTAATTATACATACTTCCGGTTCAACAGGCGTTCCTAAGGCTGTTATGATAATGAACAAATCTGTATATAACAATGTTATGTATGTTGTGGACAGATACAATATCGGTAACGGCGATGCGGCAATAGCACTTACAAACCTTGCACATGATATGTCTGTATTTGATGTTGTGGGAATGCTGGCAACAGGCGGAAAGATAGTAGTTCCGGTACATGAAAAAAGGAAAGACCCTCTGCACTGGCTTGAAATCATAAAGAAATGCAGAGTCAATATCTGGAATTCCGTCCCTGCAATGCAGGAAATGTACATCACAACGCTTAACAACAATATGATAACTCCTAATTATAAGATGAAACTGTTCATTCATGGCGGGGATTATTTCAGACCGGAGATAGCACAGTTCCTTTACAGCAATTTCCATGATGCCGGAATAGTAAGCGTAGGCGGCCCTACTGAAACGTCAGTATGGAATATTTATCATGAAGTTGAATATGAAGATTTTGCAAAGGGATTTATACCATACGGCAGACCAATGGCGAATAACAGATATTATATTCTCGATAAAAACCTCCGACCTGTTTCATTCGGTGTTACTGGTTATATGTACGCTTCCGGTATCGGCGTTTCAAAGGGATATATGAGCAATCCGGAAAAGACAAAGGAAGTGTTTATTGAACATCCTGACTTTAATGTACTGATGTACAATACAGGTGACCTCGGAAGATATCTTGATAACGGCGAAATCGAGTTTATGGGACGTGAGGACTTTCAGGTTAAAATAAACGGAAAGAGAATTGAAACAGAAGAGATTGCCAAAGCTGTTATGAAGTGTGACGGTGTAAAGTCAGCATATGCTGTGGCAGATACTGAAAAGAAAACAATTTACGCTTTCTATATTGCCGGTTCGGAAATAGAAAAGGA
>USJI01000318.1 GCA_900554975.1 uncultured Ruminococcus sp.
CCACTTCAAAGGACGAAGATTATGCGTACAGAAAATGCGTAGGAAAACAGCAAGTCCTTTGAAGTGCCGCAAAGCGGCATGGCAGCGGCATCACTCATTTACATAAAGAGTTGAAAGAGAGCAGAAAAATTATGTTTAAAAAGGTATTGATTGCCAACAGAGGTGAAATTGCCGTAAGGATCATAAGAGCCTGCCGTGAACTTGGAATACGCTGTGTTGCGGTTTATTCAACTGCTGACAGGAATGCCCTCCACGCACAGATAGCCGATGAGGCAGTGTGCATAGGGCCGGCAGATACAAGGGACAGTTATCTTAACATGAAGGCAATTATCGCTGCCTGTGAAATTACAGGCTGTGATGCTGTTCACCCGGGCTTCGGATTCCTTTCGGAAAATGCCGCTTTTGCAAGAATGTGCAGAAAATGCGGAATAGAATTTATCGGTCCTTCGCCGGAATCAATAGAGATGCTCGGAGATAAGGCAAAGGCAAAAGAAACCATGAAAAAGGCAGGTGTTCCTGTAATACCTGGTTCTGAGGGCGCTGTGCGTTCTGTTGAGGAAGCAGTCAAAGCGGCTAAAAAAATAGGTTTCCCTCTTCTGGTAAAGGCATCTGCCGGTGGCGGCGGACGTGGTATCAGAATGGTTGAATCCATGGATCAGCTCCCTGACCAGATAGAAATAGCACGTCAGGAGGCTAAAAACTTCTTTGGCGATGACGCTGTATATATGGAACGTTTTGTCAGAAATCCACGTCATATAGAAATTCAGATTCTGGCGGACAAAAAAGGAAACACTGTTCATCTGGGCGAGCGTGACTGTAGTATGCAGAGAAGAAACCAGAAGGTTCTGGAGGAAAGCCCGAGCCCTGTCATGAATGAAAAACTCCGCAAGAAGATGGGTGAAGCGGCTGTAAAGGCGGCTCAGGCTTGCGGATACTACAATGCAGGAACTATTGAATTTCTTGTGGAAAACGGCAAGGATTTCTACTTCATGGAAATGAACACGAGAATTCAGGTTGAACACCCTGTAACGGAATTTGTTACGGGAATCGACCTTGTAAAGGCACAGATTAAGATAGCTGCCGGACTTCCTCTGAGCTTCACTCAGAATGATATTCAGATAAAGGGTCATGCTATCGAGTGCAGAATAAATGCTGAAAACCCGAAGCTGAATTTCAGACCTTCTCCGGGAAAAATACTCGCACTGCATACTCCGGGCGGTCCCGGCATACGAATAGACAGTGCGGCATATCAGGGATACACTATTTCGCCTTATTATGATTCAATGATAGCAAAGCTTATAGTTTACGCTCCGACAAGACAGGAGGCTATTATGAAAATGAAATGGGCTTTGTCGGAATTTATTGTTGAGGGAATTGACACGAATATTGATTTCCAGCTGGCACTTGTAAGGTGTGAGGCATTCCAGACAGGCGAATACAACAACAGGTTCCTTGATACATTTAAATTTGACGAATGAAAGGCAGGCGTATCTGAAATATGTTAGAAGATCTGTTTAAAGTTGTTACAACCAGATTTAACGGAAATGAAAAGAGTGAAAAGACGTCCGCCGAAGAGTCAAACAAGATTCCTGATGATCTGCTTTACAAATGCCCGAGATGCCGTAACGTTGTATTCGAGGACGAGATAAAGGCGGTCAATATGGTTTGCCCTAAGTGCGGTTATCATGGAAGGCTTTCTGCGGCGGAGCGTATCGCTATAACCGTTGATAAGGACAGTTTCCATGAACTTGATGCAGACATGAAAAGTAAGAATCCTATTGATTTTCCGGGATATGAGGAAAAGCAGGAGATACTCAGGGAAAAAACCGGTCTTAATGATGCAATTGTAACGGGCGAGGCGACCATAAGGGGAATCCCTGTGGTTATCGGCGTTATGGATTCAAGATATATGATGGCATCAATGGGAAGTGTTGTCGGTGAAAAGATAACAAGAGCGTTTGAACTCGCAACAGCTAAGAAAAAGCCGATAATTCTGTTTACAGCGTCAGGCGGTGCAAGAATGCAGGAGGGTATAATCTCTCTTATGCAGATGGCGAAAACATCAGGTGCTGCTGCAAGACACAGTGAAGCGGGACAGCTTTATATAACAGTCTTGACAGACCCTACAACAGGCGGCGTTACAGCGTCCTT
>USJI01000319.1 GCA_900554975.1 uncultured Ruminococcus sp.
GCTTAGAAGCAGCCAGCCTAAGGAAACCAGTACAAAGCCTTCCCTTGCAAAAAACATCCTTACCTTTGGCTTTTTTCTGGTACATAAAAAACCAAGAACTGCACATACAACTGCTACCCCTGCGTAACAGCTGATAATTCCTTCTTTATAAACGATAAAGCCATCTATTTCTCCTGATTTTGCACGAAATTCCGAACTAGCTACAAAGATTTGTCCATTGGTCATTTTGAAGTATGTATTACAAGAACTCCCAAGTATTTCTTTAATTTCTTCCATAAAAACTCCTTGTCTATTTATATTAATTGGTCCAACTCCGATTTATCATCCTGAATTATTTACATAGTTCTGATACTCCAAAAGACAGACCCGGATAATCTCCGGAAATCTGTCTTTCAATAATATTATTTCAGTCACTTGCTTCAGTCTGTTCAGTTTCAGACTGAATACTTTCAGCGGTTGTTTCTGCTGTGGTTTCTGACGGAAGTGTTTCCGTTGTGCTGTCGGTTACTGCCCCGTTGTCGGTAAAGTCTGTGAAAGTAATTTCAAGGTTTAAATTCTTCATAGTGAATTTTGAAAGACCGCCGTTCTTATCCATTTCCAGAACATATTTACCCTGTTCATTTTCACCTTCATAAATGAACAAGCCGTCTTTTTCTTCACATTCAATTTCATCGAGCTGTGACATAGAATCAACAACATCAGTAAGCGTTAAAATTATCGCTTTCAAAGGCAGTGCACTTTTCGGAACGGAAAAACTAAGTCCCTTATAGGAAGCTTCAACGTTGTTTTCACGATAAGAAAGCACTACTCCGGCAAGAGTGTTCGGGGAAGAAAATTCAATGTCCCAACTGCTCATTCCAAGCCTTTTCACAACAGCTGCTGACTCCTGCTCACCATACACAATCTGTGCATTTACAGTAAACGCACCTCCAAGTTTTGGCTGAAATTTAACACTGCTTTTTGAACCGCAGGCACACAAACTCAGTACAAGAATAAAGGACAGAAAAACAGAAATATACTTTTTCATACAAAGCTCCTTATAATTATTTTTTCAAAGCTTTACATTCCTTTATTTTTAACTTAGTATCAGTTTGTCAGCATTCCAAACGCTTTCGGCAGCATTGCTATAATATCAGTTGCTGTCATACACTGCATTGTTTTTTCTTCAGCCGCAAGGTCACCGGCAATTCCATGAACAAAAACGCCCAGAGCCGCCGCCTCAGCCGGAGATATTCCCTGTGCCGCAAGAGATGCAATAATTCCACTTAACACATCACCGCTTCCACCTTTGCCCATTCCTGGATTTCCGGTATGGTTAACATAAACAGTATCGCCATATGAGACAAGTGTTCCTGCACCTTTCAGCACTGTTACTGCATCATATCTTTCAGAAAATTCTGTGGCAGTTCCAAGCCTGTCAGACTGTACCTGTGCAGCAGATTTTCCGCATAGCCTTCCCATTTCAGCAGGATGAGGAGTTAATATAATGCTTGACTTTTTTTCCTTAATAATATCTATGCTGTCTGCTATACAGTTTATTCCATCAGCATCAAGAATTACCGGACAATTTAAATTTTCAATAAGCTTTTTCACAAGTTTCTTTGTATTTTCATCAACGCCGATTCCACAGCCTATCAGCACAGCAGTTGCTTTTTCTGATGCTTTCATTATTTTTTCAAAGTTGTCAGCACTTATAAAACCGTTTTCATCAGCTGTAAGCGGAAGCTGCATTGATTCAGGAAGCATTTGTGAAATGGCGGAAAGAACCTTTTCTGTTGACGCTGTCTGAAGCAGTCCAACACCGGTTCTGCCGGCCGCAAGTGCAGACATTATACACGCTCCCGGCATGGTTTCGCTTCCACATACAATAAGAAGTCTTCCGAAATTTCCCTTATGAGCATCAGGCTTTTTTTCGGGTATCATGGCAGCCGCAAGTTCTTTTTCTGTTTTTATTATTCTGCGTTCCAGCTGACTGACAAATTTTTCACTTATACCGATATCCTCTGTCTGGATTTTTCCGCAGTAAGATTTCAGAGGATACTGTGACATTCCGAATTTTTCAAAAGCAAATGTATATGTATATGATGCTTTCATTGTTCCGTCAGAAACACTTCCGTCCAGACAGTTTCCAC
>USJI01000320.1 GCA_900554975.1 uncultured Ruminococcus sp.
TCCAGATTACTCAGTTTCTTTCCTGCCTTTTTCTCAACAGTTTCCTTTGAAGAAATCTCAAGAACTTTTCTTATATCTTTCTTTATGGTTTTCGGAGTTATTCCGTGTTCCTTGTTGTATGCTATCTGTATCGAACGTCTTCGCTCTGTTTCAGTAATGGCACGTTCCATGGATTTTGTAACACTGTCCGCATACATTATTACCTGACCTTTTGCATTTCTTGCGGCACGTCCTATCGTCTGGACGAGTGACGTTTCACTTCGCAGAAAACCTTCCTTGTCAGCATCAAGTATGGCAACAAGTGAAACCTCAGGAATGTCAAGACCTTCCCTTAAAAGGTTGATTCCGACAAGTACATCAAATTCACCCTCACGAAGATCCTTTATTATTTCCATACGCTCGATAGTGTCAATATCATGGTGCAGATATCTTACACGTACTTCCGCATTGTCGAGAAATGCTGTAAGGTCTTCCGCCATTTTCTTTGTAAGTGTGGTTATAAGAACTCTTTCATCAATTTCAGTACGTTTGTTTATTTCAAAAAGCAGATCCTCTATCTGACCCTCAACAGGCTTTACTATGATTTCCGGATCAACAAGACCTGTCGGACGAATTACCTGTTCGACTATCTGTTCTGACTTTTCCTTTTCAAACTGTCCCGGTGTTGCACTTACAAACACAACCTGATTTATATGATCGTAAAATTCGTCAAAATTAAGCGGACGGTTGTCAAATGCACTCGGAAGTCTGAAACCGAATTCCACAAGGGTATTCTTTCTTGCTCTGTCACCGGCATACATAGCTCCCACCTGAGGAACTGTAACATGGCTTTCATCAATAAGCATAAGAAAATCTTTCGGGAAATGGTCAAGCAGTGTCATAGGAGTGCTTCCGGGCGGTCTGCCGGACAGTATTCTGGAATAATTTTCGATACCGCTGCAAAATCCGATTTCCTGAAGCATTTCCATGTCGTAGTGTGTACGCTGTGCAATTCTCTGAGCTTCAATAAGTTTGTTCTGTGATTTAAAGTATTCGATACGTTCAGCAAGTTCCCTGTCTATTTCCTTTATGGCATCACTCATCTTTTCACCGCTTACAATATAGTGGCTTGCAGGGAATATGGCAGCATGCTGTAAAACGGACAGAACTTCTCCCGTAATAACGTTGATTTCGGTTATTCTGTCTATTTCATCTCCGAAAAATTCAACTCTTATTGCTTTTTCATTAGATGCCGCAGGGAATATCTCAACAACATCTCCACGGACTCTGAATTTGTTTCTGACAAAATTAACATCATTTCTTTCATACTGTATCGCAACGAGTTCCTTCAGAAGCTGGTCACGGGATTTTTCCATTCCCTGGCGAACTGATACAACCATTGAACGGTAATCCTCAGGACTTCCGAGAGAGTATATACAGGATACGCTTGAAACGATTATGACATCGTTTCTTTCAGAAAGTGCCGTTGTGGCAGAATGACGCATCTTATCAATTTCATCATTGACAGATGAATCTTTTTCTATATAAGTATCTGTACTTGGCACATACGCCTCCGGCTGATAATAATCATAATAGGAGACAAAATATTCTACTGCATTGTTCGGGAAAAATTCCTTGAATTCCGAACAAAGCTGTGCGGCAAGAATTTTATTGTGTGCAAGAACAAGCGTTGGTTTGTTTACATTTGCAATAATATTTGCCATTGTGAATGTTTTTCCTGAACCTGTAACACCAAGAAGTGTCTGCTCCTTATAGCCTTTTTTTATACCGTCCGTAAGCTTTTCGATAGCCTGTGGCTGGTCGCCTGAAGGTTTGTAATTTGTTACAAGTTCAAATTTACGTTCTTTCATGAATTCTCCTTTATATTAAAAGCGTGAAAGCTCCCGAATCTTTAAGGGATATTGCCTGACCTCCGGCAACAATAACATGGTCAATAAGCGTAATTCCGACAGGTTTCAGAGCCTTGAACAGTTCAGTTGTTGCTTTTATGTCTGCATCTGAGGGGAGAATATCGCCGTTCGGGTGGTTATGTGCCAGAGCAATTCTTTCACAGTTGTTTCTGTATGTAAATTCAACAAGCTTTCTTATGTTTATTCCGACCTTTCCCGGAACACCTTCGGCGATAAC
>USJI01000321.1 GCA_900554975.1 uncultured Ruminococcus sp.
ATGCCTGCCTCTCTTGTGGACATAATGACAGCCATTATTGTTTTAGAGAACTGTCCTGATACAGAAGGCGTTACAATTACAGCTGATAAATCTCTTTATACAGAATTTGAAAATTATGAGTATCCGGACGATTTAAGATATGCCGAGATATGGGACGGCGATACTTTTACTGTAAAAGACTATCTGTATGCTCTTATGCTTACTTCATCATGTGAAGCAGCAAATATACTTGCAAATTATTTCGGAAATCAGAGCATTCCTGCTTTCGTTGATAAAATGAACCAGAAGGCCAAGGAAATTGGTGCAGACAATACAGTATTTACCAATCCCCATGGTCTTTACGATCCGAAACAGGTTTCAACCGCCAGGGATATGGCACTTATAACAGAATATGCACTTACTGTACCGGGCTTTGAAGATATTGCAACAACTGAAGAATATCAGGCAAATCCCATAAGCTACACTACACAGCATGAAGAAGAATGGACATGGACACATTCAAACACAATTATGAGTGCGGCAAGCGATTACTATATATATGGTGTAAAAGGAATAAAAACAGGAAATCTTCAGCTGGGCGGAAGAAGCATAATTACCATGGCAAGTTCTGACGGTATCAAGTATCTGATAGTACTGATGAATGCTCCATTTTACGATGAAGACGGCGATTCAAAATATTATCATCTGATAGATGCCTGCAATCTTATCGACTGGGTATTCAATAATTTCAAATACGAAATTCTCCTTTCAAAAGATGAAGAAATTGCCGAAATAAAGGTTGATGACTCCGACGGAAACGGATATGTTCTTGTAAAGCCGAAAGAGGAATTTTCAACATTATGGTACAATGATGTTGATACAACATCAATACAGAAAAATATAAAACTGGCAGACAGAGTTTCCGCTCCTGTTGAAAAAGGAGAAAAACTCGGTGAGATTGAATTAAAGCTTTCAGATGAAGTTATTGCAAAGGTGGATCTCGTAGCCGCTGACAAGGTTGACCGGTCATTCCTTAAATTCAATCTGACTATGGCAAAAAACTTTTTCTCAACAAGCTGGTTTGTGAGAGCTATTGTAATTTCTCTCATTATATCCCTTTTATATCTTGCACTGTGCATATGGGCATATAATGACGCTAAAAACCGTTCCAAAGGAAGTTTTTCAAATAAAAAAATTGTCAAGAAGCTTTATGGAAACAAAAGAAAATAAAACCCTATTTTTAACGGAGGAATATTAAAATGGTTAAGCACGTTATTTTATGGACGCTCAAGGATGAATTTTCAGAAGATGAAAAGGCAAATATAAAAGCCGGTATCAAAGAAGGACTTGAAAGCCTTAAAGGAAAAATTCCGGGACTTGTTGAAATAAAGGTCAATATAAACGGTCTTTCAAGTTCAAACGCAGACCTTATGCTTGATTCACTTTTTGAAAATGAGGAAGCACTTAAAGGCTATGCTGTTCACCCTGAACACGTTAAAGTTGCTGACGGAAAGGTCAGACCTTATACAAAGCTGAGAAGCTGCCTTGACTACGAAGTTTAAAGAAAAAGAGGACAACTTGAATGTTGTCCTCTTTTTTGGTTTATTTGATTTCTTAGAAAGGATATATCATTTTTATCTTAAAGAATCAACGAATCTCATAAAAGCATTTTTTCCATTTTCATCACGTTTGAAAACTCCTGCATCTTTCAGCACTTCAAGAAACACTTTTCCGGTTTCCTGATAAAGAAAATAGAAAATACTGTCTTTGTAGTTCTTCAGTTTCTCCAGTGCCTCCTCAGAAAAAATTTCTGTCGACACATAATCGTAGCTGATCACGCAGGGATGTTCATCCGCATAAAATACCTTAAGTGCACTCCAGACCTGTGCTCCCGGTGCCAGTCTCAATGCTTCCGCTACTTCTTTTTCTCCATCCGAATTTCCAGTATCTCCATCCGTGCTTTATATCCACTGCTCTCGATCAGATCCGGAAAATGGATTGCCTGGTCAAACCGGCATGCAATTTCCCGAAAGTGCGGATTGACAAAAGTACCTCTTCCATGAACCCGGATGATAATTCCCTCTGCTGCCAGATCATCCAGCACGCTTCGAAGCGTCACCCTGCTGATCCCGAGAA
>USJI01000322.1 GCA_900554975.1 uncultured Ruminococcus sp.
ACCATCAGCCAGTAACGGAGGTTTCCCGGTCAGGCTGTCGGGCGGTTTTCTTGTATCATAAATCCGAAAATTAATCACGTAGTTGCCATTAGTGGTAATGAGTTCGCTCAAAGACGTACTTGATCCGTATACGATGTTGACAGATTCACTGGTACTATCCTTCCTGATTACTTCTACATCGGACTTGACAGCCTTATGCGAGCTGCCACATGATCCGAACAACAGGAACAAACACATGAAAGGAGCCAGCAATATATGCCGGCTTACCCAGTTCATAACTCTAACCAACATAGTCTACAACTTAAGAACTTGCATCCTGTTATCCCCGTCAGCCCGATAACTGACGTGCACCCAAGCGAAGTTAGACTCGTCAATCAATTGATCATAGGGCAGGTTCTTGCGGATATATTCAAATAACAGCTTGTTTTGCTGTCTGTCTCCAGTGTCAATATCAGCAGCTTCCCCCTTCATGTGCTGCGAGGTCTTACTTCCCCTAACGGCCGCATTAAGCTCCGGACAGCGATAGCCACTGTTTACTGTTATTGGCTTTCCCCACCATGTGCGTAACGGGTCCAGTACGTTATCCACCAAGGCAGTCAGAGCAGTCACATGCTCCTGTCTGCATTTGTTGTTGATACCCAAGCGGTCAGCAGTCGTTGACTTGCAGAGTTCCGCAATCGTAAAAAACTTCATTTCTTTTCCTCCTTTTTGTTTTTTCATAAAAAGAATATAGCTATATTTGCACAAAAACATAGCGTGTTTTTCATGTAATAGAACTGAGTTTACCGGTCTGGCGAGGCCGGTTTTTCATTATTCCTACCGATTGCCCCCTGTTCCTCATCAAACAGTATCTGAGCCACCATCCTAGCGATATCATCCTTGTTCTCGATGATCACACTCATTGTCTTCTCGGCCTTGCGCAACTCTTCTTTCTCCCACGCTTTTTCACGAACTGATTTAAACTCACAGAAAATGCAGTAACCCGTCCAGATCATTGAAAAAACAGGGAAGGGGATAACAACACAGCATAGCAGATCAATGAAGCACAACTCTATAAATGGAGTGAAATACTTCTTCGCCTTGATGGCTGTTTTCTTATACCCCGTGGATGTTCTTGCCTCCCCGCGTTGTTTGGCCTTCATTATTCCTGAGACCAGATCCACGAACATTGCGCCGATAGTGGCTGCGATACACAAGGCTATCAGTACAATGTGTATCATCATGTGCTCGTTGATAAAATTGTAAATTACGTCTTTCATTACTTTGTCTTGATTATAAAATATATTGTTCCAAAGATATGTCTATTTACTTGCGTCATTGTTGCAGAATTACTTAAATCCATTGCCACGATATGACAATAAAAAAAGAGCCCGATGACAATATTTATTGCCATCAAGCTCCTGGTTACACTGCAAAGATAGTGAAAACTATTCCATATTCAATCCATATTGAAAAAAATAATCAGGAGCAATATTTCGATTATCCGAAGAAATTAAAGAGTCACAATATTAATAGAAAACAAATAGGATTCATGAAATCTACCGGTTGTCTATAAAATCAGATGTTCTCAAGCCTTTATCAGGAAACATCTTTACTTTTTTCCTTTTCCTTTGAACATTTTTCAAGTCACGCACAATGGTGCTGGAAAGTACCTCCGAATAAATCTGTGTGGTCTTTACGGAAGTATGTCCGAGCAGCTTCTGGACTGTTGTAATCGCAACTCCCTGATGAACCAGCAGGGTGGCACAGGTATGACGGCTCACATGGTAGGTTATCCGTTTTTTGATACCACACAACCCGGCCAGCTTTCGAAGCTGCTTATTCACTTCCGAGTTACAGGGTAGGGATGCAAAACTTCCGATATCCGGATAACGGTCAAGAATGCCCAATGCCTTGCTTTCAAACAGCAGATGTAACGGCAGACGGATATCCACTCCTGTCTTGACAGATTTGAAGTACAGCCACCGCTTGCCGTTTATCCTAATGAAATTCTCAGGTGTGAGCTGGCGGAAGTCAGAATAGCGCAATCCGGTATAACAGCAGAACAGGAAGGCATCGAGCACATGGCGCATGGATTCCTCTTCCACCTCGACCGTTTCCAGTT
>USJI01000323.1 GCA_900554975.1 uncultured Ruminococcus sp.
GGTTTCCGTATAAGACAGCGGCATATTTATCCTCGCCGTAGAAATCAATGACTATCTCATCGTAAGCACTCATAGCGTCCAGTTCCCTGCTTACGGCTTTCATACAGAATTTTTCAAATTCCTGTGCCTTTGCGGTATCATTTTCTGAAACCTTGAGCGATTCAATCTTGTCAAAATAACCGATACTGCCGGAAATATCCGCTTCCTTACAGCCCTTCGGACAGTCAGCAACTCTTGCTCCCGGAGCAATATTGAGTGCATAGTTTTCAAGTTTTTCGCTGAATCTGAACAGACCGCCATCCATCTTTTCTATCTGGTTGGAATTGAGCGTTGAACGCAGGCGGACAGTATCCAGTTCCTTTTTGATAGCCGCAAGTGCAGTTGCCGTCTTGTGGCGTATGTCAATTTCCTTTTCAAGGGTTTCCCCGAGCGATATACATCTTTCGGCAAGCTCCGCAACTGTTTCCGCAAGCTGGGCGTTCAGTTCATTCTGACGCTGTCCGAAATCCGGAAGAACATTCTGGTCATTCTTTTTTTTGCCGATTTTCTTTACAAATCCGGATTCGCCTGAAGTATCAGGCAGTTCATAAGTCCGGCTTTTTTCTCTTAAATCATCAATGCTGTTTTCAAATCTTTTCAATTTACTCACCGTTTCAGTTCATTTCACTTTTTGCCTTTAAGCTTTTTTAACTTTGAATTCATTTCCCCCGGGAATATCATGGTTTTTATAGTCATGAGCACTATCCTCAGATCCATCACAAATGAATACTTTTCAATGTACATAAGGTCCATTTTCAGTTTGTCATAAGGGGTAGTATCATAAACACCTGTTACCTGTGCATAGCCTGTAAGCCCTGCCTTGACTTTAAGGCGGAACTTGAATTCCGGCATCTCACGCTCATATTTTTCAGTAAGCTCCGGACGCTCCGGTCTCGGTCCTACAATAGACATATCGCCCTTTAAAATATTTATAAGCTGAGGAAGCTCGTCCAGACGGCATTTTCTGAGGAACTTTCCGACGCGGGTAACTCTTGAATCCTTATCAGTTGCAAGCCTCGGAACACCGTCCTTTTCGGCGTCAGCTATCATGCTCCGGAATTTATAGACATAAAATTCTCTTGCGTCAATAGTAAGCCTTTTCTGCTTGTAAAATATCTTTCCGCCGTCATCAATCTTTATAGCAAGTGCAATAAGAAGCATTACAGGAGAAAGAGCAACAACACCCACAGTCGAAACAACGATATCAAAAATACGCTTGATTATACGCTGTTCAAGGGAAAGTCCGCCGTTTCTGCAAAGAAGAAGCGGAGTGTCAAAAAGAGTTATTTCCTCTCCCCCTCTTATGATGATATCGGATATCTTCGGGGAAATATACGCTCTTATGGAATTATCAAAACAATATTTTATTATATCATTTCTTATCTGTCCGCTTATGTCGCAGATTATAACGCCTTCAAATTTGAGTATCTCTTTCTTTATCTTCTCAATATTTTCATGTATATTAATTGATTCGCATATCATGTACTTGTCTTCACGCATGCTCATCTTGTTTGTAAGCGTTTCAGCATTTCTGCTTCCGTAAATTATAATAAGTTTTCTCGGCGGATAAAGGTGCAGATAAAGCTTGTTGTTCACCGTTATCCAGAGGGCTATTATTATAAGGTCAACAGCTGTCATAATGAATATCGGATAGATACTCATAAGATGTCGTCCGATAACACTTATCTGAAGATAGGTTATGATGTTGACCGCAACTATTGAAATTGCCTGTGAATAAAGCATATCCGAACGTTTCAGATATCCCATTTTCAGTCCGCCGTATGCCTTGAAAAACAGCATGGTCAGTATCATGTAAATCAGGATAACAACCCAGTTTCCTCGCCTGTAAAACGGCAGTACGATAGCATCGCTGTAATATTCATACCATATATATATAAAGTTGCCGGCAAGGGCAACCACTAAAATCAAACTTGAAAAGAATGAAATAATTCTTTTATATTGTTCATTGTTTCTCATTTTTAAAAAAGCTCTCTCTTAAAATATCTCTTTATATTATGTGAAAGCGGTCAAAATTAACCAAAATTTTCACTTATA
>USJI01000324.1 GCA_900554975.1 uncultured Ruminococcus sp.
TTTATGAATGTACAGAGTAGGCTTTTTGATTTCATCTCATCGAAGAAGATTTCAATATCAGATTTCGAAAGGGCTTGTGGACTATCCAATGGTTATGTGCACAAGATTAAAAATTCTGTAGGCAAACGTGGCTTGCTGGATATTCAGAGAAAATTCCCTGAACTTAATACTGACTGGCTTCTTACGGGAGAAGGGGAGATGCTTAACGATACATCTTCATAACGATTGCCAATAGCGACCATCATGGAACTTCTGTAGCAGGAAACGGCAATAACGTGAATACCACCAGCGCTTTGGAAAAGGCATTGGAAAGTCTGATGGAACAGCAAAGACTTACAGCGAAAGCGCAAGAGCAGGTGGACAGGTTGCTGTCTTTAATGGAAAGGATGACTAAATGAAATTTAATTAATAATACACTATGGAAACATTTACATTAATTCTAGCAATCGTTTGCTTGGTGTTCGGAATCTTGCAGATAATCTTGTTCTTTAAGGTGTGGAATATGACCAATAATGTGGCAGGCATCAAGGCGCTGTACGAAAAGCAAAACAGTGAAATGTTGGCACTGCTGAAAACAATAGCGTCGGAAATGAAGGAACCCAAGCAGCACAACAACAAAGAGAGCAAAGATGATATAAAGGTGGTAGCAGCAACCGAAATCAAAAAGGAGAGCACTTCAGCACAACAGCCAAAGAAAGAACGTCCTACTATAGACCGAAGCAGTGAAGAATACCAGCGGAAAATAAAGAAGTGGAACGTCTTAAAATCTCGTGGGTACATCGAGCAGGCTGTAAGGGAGTATATGGAATACACCGGATCTGAACAGAATGAAGCGACCGAATTTATAAATAACTTATAAGATAGGTATGGATTTCAAAGACAATGTACTTCAGCTTGCGGAAAGGATAAAGAAGCAGAAAGATGCCATCCAGACAGAGGAAGCCACCAAGAACGCCTTCATCATGCCCATAATAACGGCGTTGGGATATGATGTATTCAATCCTTTCGAGGTAGTGCCTGAAATGGACTGCGATCTAACAAGGAAAGGTGATAAGATAGATTACGCCATCAAAAAGGATGGCAGGACGATTCTTCTGATAGAATGCAAGCACTGTAAGCAGAACCTTGACTTGCACAACACCCAGCTTTCAAAATACTATGCTGCGTCCAACGCACGCTTTGGGGTGCTTACAAACGGTATCGAGTATCGGTTTTATGCGGATCTTGACAAGACGAACATCATGGACGAGAAACCTTTCTTGGTGGTGAATATGCTGGACTTGTCGGATGCAGATATAGAGGAAATGAAGAAGTTCCACAAGTCATGCTACAATGAGTCGGAAATACTCAGCACGGCAAAGGAACTGCAAATGATGATACAGATAAAGGAGATTCTTGCAAAGAATTTCCAGTCTCCGGGCGATGAGTTTACGAGGTATTTTGTCAGAAGTCTTAATAACGGGAAATCCACACCGAAGCTGATCGAAGAATACAGACCGATTGTGAGGAAATCTATCTTGTCCGTGATAGAAGGGATGATTTCAGGCAGCCCGCCTCCCGCCATACAGGTGAAAGAAGAGAAACCACGACAAGCACCGAACGATGGAATGGCTGCTATAAGCGACAAACAAGATGCAGTGATTACATGTAAGGAAACAGATGCATACAATATAATCAGAGCTGTTCTTGGGGAACAAAGTGAAATATCATATACCAGTTTCAAAGGCTATCTTCTGATTTGGACTGGACATGAATATTGGTGGGTATGCCGTGTATCATTAAGGCCGTACAGCAAGCGGATATGTTTTGTTACAGAGAACAGAACCGGATATAAATGGATTCAGTTACAATCAGTAGAAGATATCCGAAATTATTCAAACGAGATAAGAACGGCTTTTGAAATAGCCTGCAAGCAACGGAAACAATATCAATTAAAACATAAGAAATCATGATTAACATTGGTATTTGGTATCCTGCAAATTATCCTGCTCCTTAAAATATAGAAAATGACCAATAACGTGACAGAACTAAGGAGTACATATTCTGAAAATAGGAGAAATATGCTAGCATGTGTCAACCAATTGGCTGC
>USJI01000325.1 GCA_900554975.1 uncultured Ruminococcus sp.
GACGAAGAATAGAATAAATTCATAAAGATTATTTAATGCCATAAGTTGACATCAAAAGTGTTAAGTGATATAGTCAACATAAGTCCAGCCCCAGCTTGCCTGAATTGCGATTGTATTTTCGCCGGCAGCAAGTTTGAAGTTTCCGAGGTCAACCTCCTGGAAACCTTCCTTGTTTTCAGCAAGTGCAATATCGCCCTGCTTTTCGCCATTGATAAGAAGTCCGTGCTGCTTTGAACCATATGGTGTGTATGCAGAAAGTTTAAGGTCGTATACACCGGCTTCTTCAACGGTAACCTTAACAGAAACTGTTTCTCCGGCATTTTCCAGCCATACAAATCCGCTTCCTGAATGGTCGATAGCATCGCCTTCTCTTGTTTCTGTGACGATATCAGCACCGCCACTGACTGTTCCGTCCTCAAATTCCACTTTGATATTTGTCTGTGCAGTAGCAAAGTTTGAAATTACTGCTAAATTTGCAGCACACGCTGTGGCAACAGATGCTGCAAAGACTTTCCCTAAAAATCTTTTCTTCAAAGTTTTACCCTCCCGATAAAAAATAGTTATAAATGTCGTTTGCATTTATAACTATTATAACATATTCAAGTGAAAAGTTCAATAAATTTGTGCAAATTTATCAACAAATTTTATAGAACTATTTTGGCAATATTGCCTTAATTTTTCATATTCTTTATATCTCTTGTCAGTTCTTCTATATGGTCGCCTGTGTCACTGTCTTCGGTAAGCTCAAAAACAATTTCATAAAAATATTTTGCGAGTGAAAGTTCAAGCTGAGTTTCAAACTCTTTGGCAAGAGCATATGCTGTCTGGACAACTGCTGCTGAAGGACCCGGCTGGATATTTTCAGCTGACATCATGTTCATGAGTTCCTGTGAAGTGTGACGTGGCGGAGCAGCTCCCATCATCTGTGAAAGATATTCATATTCTGTTTTCTGAATGTCAGAACTGTAAAAAATTCTGCTCATTTCAAGCATCATTGAGGCTTTTTCCAGTTCCTGTTTTTCACTGAAATAAAAGCTGTAATTAAAATATGCTTTTCCGACCTGTTCTTTCGATACCGCACATTTTAAAAGCTTGTCACAAGCTTCTTTAAGTTCATCAGTATCCTTTGTGTATTTCAGCACTTCGCAAAGCTGAATATAAGCATCAGGGTCAACCGGATTGAGCTCTGTTGCACGTTCAATCATTTCTTTTGCACGGCTGTATTTTTTCTTTTTCATAAGTCCGTGACCATAAAGCCAGTAAACTCCGGCAAGATTGCAGGTTATAGGTTTTACTTCTTTTTCCGGCTGATAAAGCTGGTTATAAAGCATAAATTCGAGCGGAGTGCCGAATGACTTGTATGTACATTCATTAGTATCAAGCCATGCAAACATATTGTTTTTCATAATTTCTTCAAGGATTTTCATGCCTGCGGAGTAATTACGGTTGTCATATCTTTTTTTGACAGTTTCTATCTGTTCATTTACTTTCGGGTTCTCCTGACTCAGAAAAGCATCCAGAGTTTTATCGTGATCTTTTTTTGCAACTTCAAAGAGAAGTCTTGCAAGTTCACGGTTTATCTCTTCGCTTTCTTCACTGTCCCTGTATTTTTCAGACTGGTCTTTAAGAAACGGACCGTCCTTCTGAGGGTCGCCTGTCAGCATTTTTTCTATATTATCAATAATTTCCTTAGTATTCATAATTCAAAACCTTTCATTCCATGTGAACACGTTCCACAATACATTATATATTAAACTGCATAATTTGTCAAGAAAAACCGCAAATATAATTGTGCAGTATAAATAAATGAGGTTTATGAATTTGATTTCATTTCTTTTTTCCATCTTCTGTAAGTTATGATGTACATTATTCCTCCGCAGCCTCCTGTGACAATTTCAGCAATTGGAAATGCAAACCATGTAACGTCAAGGCTTATCTTCGAAAGAAGCCAGAATATCGGGATAAGGCAGAATATCTGACGGAGAAGGGAAAGGAACGTGCTCTGCGCGCCCTTGCCGATCGCCTGAAAGAAGGTGGGCATGATGATTCCGAATACCGCGGAAACGAATCCCGTACCGATTATCGG
>USJI01000326.1 GCA_900554975.1 uncultured Ruminococcus sp.
GTAAATGTATGCAACATTGTCCATATCATTTAAATACACCTGAACTATTAAAGAAAAATTATGAAGATTATAAAACGTATTGTAACACTTGTAAAGCAGATCAGCATCTATCTGTGCAATACTTTCAATTGTTCCGGCAATGTCAATTCTTACCGGATGTTTATGGTAAAGTCCCTGAAGCATATTGAAAAGAACTTTCCAGCCGGGATTGTCATTGCACATCTTTATTTCCTGTCCGATTATCCCCTGCTCCTTGTCAACAGTTTCCTGTGTAAAATAAGGATTCTGAACAAACCCGAGAAGAATTTTAAGTGATTCAAGATAGTTGTCTGAACAGCTGTAAAGATAACAGGTTCTGTCAAATGATGTATATGCATTTGCGTTTGCACCTGTTTTGGCATAAAGGGCGAATGCATCACAATCTTCATTTTCAAAAAGCTTATGCTCAAGGAAATGTGCAATACCCTCAGGCACAACAGTATATTCCTTATCTTCCTTTGTTTTAAACATGGTGTTTATAGAACCGTATTTTGTACCGAAAAGAGCCTCAGTAGTACTGAATCCGTTCATCTCGCAGATATATATATCAAGTCCGGAAGGGTGTTTTATATAATTGCATTTATCCCCTGTCTGACTGCAAAGAATTTCCTGTATCTCCATTATTTTTCCGCTCCTTTCATGACATAAACACTGTCAAGTTTCAGTGATTTTGCAGCTTCAATTATCTGTTCTCTTGTAACTGCCTTATATCTTTCAATTGTATCAGCCGGCTGAATTATTTCCTTATTTACAAGACAGCTGTAATACCAGTTGATATATGATGCTGTTGTATCTCCGACACCTTTAAGTGAATTTATGATACTGAGAATCGAATTGTTTACTTCGTCATCATCAAAATTGCCAAGTTTAATCTGTTCAATCTGGTTGAGTATTTCTTCCCTTGTTTTTTCTATATTTTCTTCTTCAATACCGCAGTCAATAAACATTGTACCCTTGAGCTGGTTATAGGAAGATGCACAGTAATAACAAAGACTTAGTTTTTCTCTTACATTAAGGAAAAGCTTTGAGAACGGAGTTCCGCCGAGAATAGTATTCATAAGCTTCATTGAATATCTGTCGGCACAGTCTGACTTAAACGCCATTACCATTTTACACTGGCTGACATCAAGTTTTTCTTCATTGTACAAAACTTCTTCCTTTGCTTTACTGAAATCAACAAATTCAATTTCATTGCTGCTGCGTTCAAGCTTTGAAAATGCATCTGTCAGCTTGTTTTCAACGCTCCTGTCTTCCTCAGGACCTACAAAATATATCTCTATACTGGAATTTTTCAACAAATTCTGATAAGCTTCATATGCCTGTTCAGAAGTAACAGCCTGTGCATTTTCCTTTTTGCCATATGAAGAATTTTCACTGTTTTCGCCTTTGAATGCAAGTCTTTGCGCCTGAATTATAGCATAGCCTCTTTTGTTGTTTATCTCGGCATCTATTGTATCCAGCAGATCTTTCTTTCTGAAATCAAATGGTTCATCAGCAAATTTACCGTCATGAGCATTCGGAGAGAAAATACAGTCGAGAAGTATATCTGTAATCTCTCCGCTGATATCCTCACCTTCAAGAGCATATCTGTTGTGAATAGCCGCAACACTTATGGAAAGGTTCTGAAAATCGCCCTGTTTTGATATGGACGCACCGATATTCGCACCATAAAGTGAATTGAGCTTTGCGGTTATTTCACTTATATTTTTATATTTGCTGTTTGATGAAGCCATAATGCCAATCGCCATGGCATTCGCCGCCGCAGTTTCTTCTTTAAGATCAGTTACGAAAATAACCTTTATTTTATTTGTTTTAAACTTAGGGTCAGTTATTGTTGAATATCCGACACCGTCTGCAATTACTTTTCTTAAGTAACTCGCCATAATTCTGAATTCTCCTTTAACATATTTTATAAAACATATTTAGAACCTATCTTCACAGGCATTTGGGTTTATTATACCATAATTCAGTTTATTTTACAAGTATTACACCATATATAAAAAATTAAACCGGTGAACAGAGTCACCGGTCATAAGCG
>USJI01000327.1 GCA_900554975.1 uncultured Ruminococcus sp.
GAAAAAATAAATAAAAGATGATTCCGGTAGGTAAGGCTACCACAGGGATACGGGTTACTGCCGCAAAGTAGTGGAGACACTATGAGCTGGTTAACAAAATATGTCGTCAAGGCATATTTTAATGTAATTTCACGCCCTGCGAAGCTAAAGCTTGAACGGTAAAACTGTTGAAAGTAAGTGTGCCGTATCATTGTTGTGATACGGCTTTTTTGTTTGTATTAAATCAGGAGGTGCTGCAGGTTATGACCGAAAAAATACTTGAACTTCTTCACCAGAAGAACTATGTAAAAATAAAATCAACTCTTAAAGATTTATATCCTGCTGACCTCGCTTCACTGCTGGAAACTCTTCCGCCTCGTGACATTACCCTGCTTTTCAGACTCCTTCCGAAGGAACTTGCTGCTGAAACATTTACGTTTATGGACAGCGATACTCAGATGCATCTTATCAGCGGATTCAGCGACAAGGAACTCCGTGAAATTCTTGATGAAATCTATGTCGATGATACAGTTGATATTATTGAGGAAATGCCTGCAAATGTTGTTTCAAGAATCCTGAAAAATACTGATTCTGAAACACGCAAACAGATAAATGAGATTCTGGATTATCCTGCTGACAGTGCAGGAAGTGTCATGACAACAGAGTATGTTTATCTGCACAAGACAATGACCACCAAAGAAGCACTTGAATGGATAAGAAAAGTCGGTGTTGTAAAGGAAACTATTTATACCTGTTATGTTACAGAAGCAAGAAAGCTTATTGGTTTTGTGACTATTCTTGACCTTGTAACAGCTGATGAAGACGCGACAATTGAAAGTATCATGGATACAAATATTATTTATGTTTATACCCATGAGGACAGGGAAGATGTTGCAAAAAAGTTTTCCAAGTATGATTTTCTGGCGATGCCTGTTGTTGACAATGAAAAACGAATGGTCGGAATTATTACATTCGATGATGTGCTTGATGTCATTGCTGAAGAAAATGAAGAGGACTTCTCCAAGATGGCAGCTATGCAGCCTATTGAAGATTCATATTTCAAAACATCTGTTTTTACTCATGCCAAAAAGCGAATAGGCTGGCTGTTGTTTCTTATGCTGTCAGCGACTATAACAGGTGCTTTGCTTACAAAATATGAAGAAGCATTTCAGGCGATACCGATTCTTGTTTCGTTTATTCCTATGCTTATGTCAACCGGAGGAAACTGCGGCTCACAAAGTTCCACTACAATAATAAGAGGGCTTGCGACAGGAGAGATACAGTTTAAAGATGTTTTTAAGGCGGCATTCAAGGAACTCAGAATATCCCTTATTGTCGGATTGATACTCTCCATTACAAACGGACTCAGAATCTTCTTCGTCTATAAGGACTTTCGCCTTGCACTTGTAATAACACTTTCCATAATCGGAATTACCATAATAGCAGAACTTATCGGCTGTCTGCTTCCGCTTCTTGCAAAAAAAGTAAGACTTGACCCTGCAATTATGGCGACACCGCTTATCAGTACTATCGTTGATACCTGTTCCATGCTTATATATTTCCAGATAGCAACGAGAGTATTCAGCGAACTTCATCATTAAAATAAAACCGCATTTCATAACGAAATGCGGTTAATTTTATATCTGCTTCAGAATTGTATCAAGTATCCTGTCAGCGGCATCTTCTTTGGACATTATCGGAAGTTCTTCAATATTGTCTTTAGTGATAAGAGTTATTACATTTGTATCTGTTCCGAATCCTGCACCACTGCATTTAAGACTGTTTGCAGCAATCATATTACAGTTTTTGGTTTCAAGTTTTCTGCGTGAATTTTCTATGAGATTTTCAGTTTCCATTGAAAATCCGCAGACAAACTGGTTATCACGCTTACTTTTGCAGATTTCAGATAAAATATCCTTTGTACGTTTAAGCGGTATACACATATCTCCTGAATGTTTTTTTATCTTGTTTTCACTGAAATTTTCAGGAGTGTAATCTGCAACAGCGGCAGCCATTATAGCAACATCAAATTCACTGAATCTTTCTGTTACAGCATTGTACATATCTTCGGCACTTGTTATCTGAATTGTTTCCA
>USJI01000328.1 GCA_900554975.1 uncultured Ruminococcus sp.
CTCGAAATATTTCCACAAGGGCCAGCTTGTAGATATTTTTGGCACACTTCGCAGCAGTAAGTGGGAAGATGCCAATAAGTCCGTACACAATGAAAGGACTGTATTGATAAAAGAAATATCATTTGCCCCTACAAATAATCGCAAGCCACAGGAAAGCGAGCAAAAGAGTGATTTTAACAATCCATTTGCTTCACATGAAATGGAAGATTTTACTGAGGTCGATACTGACGATCTTCCGTACTGATTCCCCAAAACGTTGACAGGAGGCATAAGATATGAATAATATCATAGGAAATACCCCTTACCGTAATATTCAGAACAAAAAATATATTGACAGCACAGCCGAATATATCGGAAAGCTTGCGGATTTTCTTGATAAGGAGCAAATCCCTTATTCGGGACGGATAAGCGAGTATAAATCCACTATTACAGTAAGCGGCGATGAAAATTTCAAAAGAGCAAGCGAAATCCTCGATAAGATAAAGGCGGAAAATCCCCGCCGATTTATCGGAAACACTCAGTACAAGTATATAAGAGACAAACGCATAATTTCAATGGACGCTGATGTCGTTGATAAAATAGCTGCACGTCTCGATTCTGAGCATATAATGTACTCAGGCATTGTTGAAGGTAAAAAGGGCAGAATTACGGTCGGCGGCTCAGAGCTCGAAGCGTTGGTAAAGGGATATATTGAGCTGGAGCGAAACGGAAATGCCGAAATCGCTTATGAAATAGCCCTTACATCTGATGCGTATGATGATATTTATTACATATGCGACCAAAACGGCAACGCATATTATGATGAGGACGGCTTTGCACCGACATTTAATCATGTTGACGATGCAGAGCATTATGCCCAAATACACAATATTCCTATTACTGTTGACGAAACATTGATGAATCATTGGCGTGAAATAGAACATACAGACAAGATACGGCATGATAATTCAGAACTTGTCGCAGCCTTTCCAAAATCTGGCGAAGAATATCCGGATCATTTTCTATACAATGCTGAAGGAAAAAGCTTTCAATGGATATATTATAATCCCGATGGAAACTTTGGCGAGGGTGAGTTTGTACAGAAAAATATATATGAACAGGATATCATTGCTGCATATAATGCCAGGATCACTTCTCCTGATGAAGCAACAGGAAGAAATGAATTTATATATTCTCTTTTCAGCTCTTGTGAAGAAACGGTAATAAGCTCAGATACAGAAGCCTTCACAGCTATAGCAAAAGAATATATAAATAAACCTACAGGCACGATTGAGTTATATGGAATTGTTGAGAACGGCAGTAATATCTCTTCAATAGATATGCTAATCTCTGCTCTGGAAGAAAATTGTCCTGCTGTCCTTTCTGAAAAAGAAAAGACTGAGGATATCGTTATAACAGAGAACAGCGATGAAATCATAATTGACGGTTACGAAGGTACATGGTATGTTGTCGATACGGAAACCGTTGACGGCAAGGAGCTTTTTCTGCTTGAAAATGAGGAGTACGGCGATGAAACCTTCGGTATCATAATCGACAAGGATAGAAATGTACTTGTTGATGAAGCATGGAACGGCTTTTCCGATTATCATGAAAAGTATGATAACATCACTCCCGAAGAAAAGCTTGCAAACAAGGTCGGCGATGAATGGAAAGCTTTCCTTGATGATATGAAAAAGGAGTCTCCTGCTGTTCTTATTGGATCGGCTTATGAGATAAGCACAAAGGACAACATTCAGACATACATAACCGAAGAAAATCTTGATCTTACCGAAAAGCGGATAAGTGCATTGCTTTCAAGGGATAACATTCTCGAGGAATTGTATGAGGAATGGAACCATAATGAGTTTCTGAACAGCTATTCCGATGTGGAGGAGCTTTTAAAACTGACTGCGGATAAAATTCTTAGCTCAACTATAACCTCTGAATTGGATGTAGCAAAGAAGCATATAGAGGATTATCTTGATTCGGAGTTTTCAAGCAAAGCGGATTTTTCGGATATGAAGCATATTTCTATCGGATATACTGAGATAGGTTCGGAAGAACAGGGCGATCACAGC
>USJI01000329.1 GCA_900554975.1 uncultured Ruminococcus sp.
TTTGGTTGTATTTTCAAAAAATACTGATGGAAATGCTTTTTGGGAGAAAAACGGTTTTACTTCACGGGAAGATTTGATTTATAGAAATAAGCTAATTACTGAAATGATAAGAATAGACACATAACTTCCAGTTTATATAACAAAAGGAGCGATTTTAGTCGCTCCTTTTTGTCATGAGTAATTACAGAGATTTTTTACCAGACTCTTTTTACTATTCCGTTTTTATTGAAATATCTCCTGTATCAGTGCTGATTTTGCATCTGCCACCTGTCTGAGTTTTCGGTACGTTTACACTTCCTGTATCTGTTTCGGTGACAAATACCATATTAGAAAGTAAACTGCCATTAACGTCTCCTGTGGACGTTTCAACGAAAATTTCACTGGCATCACATCTGTCAAACTTTACATCTCCAGTGCTCCTGTCAATGGAGAACTTTTCCGAGGCAATTACATTCGTCAAAAAAATGTCACCAGTACTTCCTTCTGAGGAAAGACTTCCGCATGAAACATCTGTCAACATGGTTTCACCGGTACTTACATTAATTCTAATGTCATTTTTACAAGTAGCTGAATTCACTTCTATTTTGCCTGTAGTACTGGAAAGGTCAAGGGAATTTGCAGATACATTTGACAAAATAATATCACCTGTGCTGAGTTTTATTTTTAATGCGTCAGAAGCAGATGCACTGCACAGAACAGAACCTGTACTGGCTGAAATATTAATTTTTTCAAAGGCGAAATTATCCGTAAGTTTTATGTCTCCTGTGCTTTCACTTACAAGAAGTGATACATATTTACTTTCCGGCAGATATACAGTTATTTCAGGTGTATACATCATTATGCCTATGTAATTGTACCACTTTCTGTCATATGTTGTATTGATTACAAGAGTTTTTTTACTGACAGAAGCAGTATACTTTATGTTTTCAGGTTCATTAAATATAACTTTGCATTTTTTATCATCTGAAGGCTGAAAAACAATATTCTCATTTTCTGCCTTGATTTCAATATTGTCAAAATCTTCATTTATCTGATAAGTCTGGCTTTCGCATTTTACGGTATTAAGTTTATCAAAATCCCAGTTATTCGCTTTCATTACACCTGCAAATAACGCGAGTCCAAAAACTATAAGAGAAACCGCAGAAATAATCCATATTTTTGTTGATTTACTCATTATATTCTCTCCTTTTTTACAAAACAGTTTTTAGTTGCTAAAACAGATTTTTTTGTAAGCAAAAGTATTCCCTTTGTTGCCGCTTTACATCCATAGAAAAGGAATATGGAAATTCCTGCACATACCATACCTGCACTGATCATAACAATACCTGAGGTTACATTGCCATTAAAAATCAAAAAGACAAACGAAAAAATACTGCCAATAACGGAACACCAGAGGGCTGCTTCTGTTGCCCATAAAGAGATTATCACAGACCACAGTGTTATATAGACTGAAATGATTACAGAAAATACTGCAATTCCAAGTGAAAGCCATATTGGAGAACCAATTACCAAAAGTACGATTTCCCAAGTTCTTAACTGTCGTGACGGTTTTACTTTTTCTTTTACAAGTCTGGCAAACGGAGTATCAGCTATGATTTGTGATATAATTTCATCAATGTTTCCAATTTCACGAACTGCCTCTTCTTCTGAAAGCCCTTCTTCCTTTCGGTCGTCAATCATTTCACTGTAAAATATCAGTCGTTCCTCAATGTCATTTTTCGGAAGTCCTGATAATCCTTCTCTCAGCCGCATAAGAAACTCTTGTTTATTCATTGTTATCCTCCTTGGTTACAAAACGATATATAGCTAAAATTTCATTTCACTCATTTTTAAAATTTTCAATTCGGTTTAGTCCCTTATCAGTGATGTGATAGTATTTACGAAGTCTGCCATTGTGTTCTGCTTTTCGGACTGTCAGCATATCAGCTGTTTCAAGTCGTTTAAGAATGGTGTACAATGTCGATTCTGACAGCTCAATGTATCGAAAAAGCTTACAAGTAAAGCAGGAATAACAATACCAAAATCTGTCAGGG
>USJI01000330.1 GCA_900554975.1 uncultured Ruminococcus sp.
TATTCGCTGATATCTGCATTCTGTTTTTCAATTCTGTTTAAAAGAGGTTCAAGTTCTTCATATTCAAAATCCGTTGAAGGGTGGTTAAGATCCATTTCGTTTATCGGTTTTACAATCCTTTTTGTCTGTATATGAGAAACTATAAATGCCATAACGATTACAGCACAGGTCATAAATATGAGATAGGGAAGTGTTTTGAAAATATCACTGTAAAGACTGTTTGTTGTATCACTTACACGGAGTATTGTTCCGTCGTCAAGCAGTATTGCATAATAATATGTATTTTCTTTAAGGGTAGCTGAAAGACGTGAGCCTGAACCTGTTCCGCTTTCAATAGCCTCTCTGACTTCCGGACGGTTCAGATGGTTGTCGAGTTCCTTGCCGACATTATCATATATTACATTTCCTGTTTTGTCTATCCATGTGATTCTGCTTGGAGAAACATCTTTAACGGAGTCAAGATACTCAACTCCGTTAAAATTCATGGCTTCAGCCATATATTCAGCTTCATTTTCAATATTACTTTTAAGTTTGTTGTAATTTCTGTTGTAAAGCAGAGCCGATATCATTATCGCTGTAATGATTACCGATATTGCCGCAATACAGCACATACTAAGAGATATTTTACGTTTCATTGTCAGCTCCAATACGATAGCCTATTCCACGGACGGTTTCAATTATATTTCCGCTTTTGCCAAGCTTTGAACGCAGTGAACGGATATGTACATCAATTGTTCTTGTTTCGCCTGCAAAATCATATCCCCAGATATTTTCAAGCAGTTTATTTCTTGAAAGAACAAGACCTTTGCTTTCAATCAGCATACAAAGCATTTCAAATTCCTTGTAGGTGAGTGTTACTTCCTGTCCGCCGGCTGTAACTTTATGTTTTCCCGGATTTACCACAATATCTCCGGCATGAAGTTCATATTCATTAGCGTGTTCAGTGGTACGTCTTAAAAGAGCTTTTATTCTCGAAACAAGTTCCAGCATTCCGAATGGTTTGGTTATATAATCATCTGCCCCCGCATCAAGACCGGAAACTTTATCATATTCAGAGCCTTTTGCAGTAAGCATGATTATCGGAGTCTTTTTAGTGTTTGAAGAACGTCTGAGCTTTTTTAATATGCTCATTCCGTCTTCTCCCGGTAGCATTATATCAAGAAGAATGAGTTCAGGTACTGTGCTGTCCAGTACTTTATAAAGTTCTTCTGCACATGAGCAGCTGTCGGCTTCAAATCCGGCCATTTTAAGTGTGTAGACAACAAGTTCTCTGATACTGCTGTCATCTTCAACGATATAAATCATAAAGTTTCTCCCTTATAGATACCGGTGATTGAAAATTCCACCCATTCTGCAATATTTGCAGCGTGGTCACCGATTCTTTCAAAATATTTTGCAACCATCAGAAGATCAAGACAATATTCACCGGCTTCCGGATTTTTCTGAATATACTCGATAAGATCTTTCTTTATTTCTATGAAAAGATTATCTATAACATCATCTGATGCTATAACTTTTCCGGCAAGAGTAAGGTCACGTTTAATGAATGAGTCAATACTGTTTGTAACCATTTTGGCAGCAGCTTTTCCCATTTCGTTTATATGGGTCGATTTTTTCAGCGGATCAATCTGAATGTATTTGATAATCTCAGCAATATCTTCTGCCTGATCGCCGATACGCTCCATATCAGAAATCATTTTCATAGCGGCTGAAACAACACGAAGGTCAGATGCAACAGGCTGCTGCTGAAGAATAAGACGCATACAAAGTCCTTCAATGTCACGCTCTTTCTGGTCGATGTCAGATTCAAGCATTGATATATTTTTTATAATATTTTTGTCATTGTCGTTCAGAGCCTTCAGTGAACCTGAAATTGCCTCTTCGCACAAGGACCCCATTTTAATAAGTTCAATATGAAGATTTTCAAGCTGCTTATCAAAAATATTACGCATTTAACCGAACCTCCCTGTAATATAATCCTCTGTTTTTTTCTGTGACGGCATAGAAAACAGT
>USJI01000331.1 GCA_900554975.1 uncultured Ruminococcus sp.
CATCTGAGTCAAAACCCCAAAAAGCCTGTTATAATGGTTACAAGCCGTACTACTGAAATTGATGAGGTAATATCAATGAGTTATGGTGCTGATGACTATATTACAAAGCCATATAATCCAACCATTCTGCTTTTAAGAATATCTGCTGTACTAAAACGATTTTCAAAGGAAAAAGTGAGCAATACATATCATAATTTAAAGCTTAATACCGCAAAAAGCTGTCTGAGCAATGAAAAAACTGAAATAACCCTTACCAAAAACGAAATGATTATTTTTCAGCTTCTTCTTGATAAACAAGGTGAAATTGTTACCCGTGATGAACTTATGACGGCACTCTGGGATAACAATGAATTCATCAATGATAATGCACTTACCGTAAATATAAGCCGGCTGCGTGGAAAGCTTTCGGAAATCGGTTTTGGTGACGCAATTGAAACACGCAAAAAACAAGGGTATATACTGATATGAAATTTACAGATTATATAAAAGATAATATAGCAGGAATACTCATCACAATTATTACTTATTTCATGATTTTGTTCTTTATGTACAGTTTCCGGTTTTCCAATGATATGGTTCTTATACTGAGCATAATATTTTTCACAGGCTTTTTAAGCAGAATTCTATGGGATTATTTCAGGAAAAAGAAATTTTATGATTCACTTTCAGATAGTATCAATCGGCTTGATAAAAAGTATCTCATTTCTGAAATTATTGAAAACCCGGATTTTCTTGAGGGAAAAATAATTCATGATGCTTTGTATGAATGCGGAAAGTCCATGAGCGAAAATATTGATATATACCGCAGAAATACAGAAGAATTGCAGGAATATATAGAACTCTGGGTGCATGAAATAAAACTTCCGGTATCAAGTCTGCTTCTCATGAGCCACAATAATGAAAACAGCGAAAAATATGGTAAGGAACTTCGGCGGATTGACAGCTATATTGAGAACGTTCTGTATTATTCAAGAATTGAAAGTACAGGAAAGGATTACATTATAAAGCCTGTTCAGATTGGAAAAGTTTTCAGAAATGCCGCTTTAAAAAACCGCAGTGAACTTCTCGGCATGAATATTTCCATAAACACAGACGGACTTGATAAAACTGTTACAACAGATGAAAAATGGCTTGAATTCATATTTGGTCAGCTTATCAGTAACAGTATGAAGTATATGTCGGACTTACGTGATTCAGAAATAAAAGTATACACAGAAGAAAAAATGGACTGCGTTATTCTGCATTTTTACGATAACGGAATTGGAATTTCCGCATCAGATCTGCCTTATATTTTTGATAAATCATATACGGGCGAAAACGGAAGAACCCATTCACGTTCAACAGGAATGGGATTATATATCGTAAAAAGCCTATGCACAAAACTCGGACATAAAATCACTGCTGAATCACTCAGGGGAGAATTTACTGATATAATTATAACATTCGGGAAAAATGACCATGTCAGACCGGAATAATTGAATGCACCTCATAAGGGTGCATTTTTAATGTTACAAAATTGTAAGGTTGCGTAATATTGAAATAAGGACAAAAGCAAAAAGATAAGTTATAATTATATCATCAAATAAACAAAGGGGTAATAATATGGAACTTCTTAAAATCGAACGCATAGAAAAATATTACGGAAACAAATCCAGCCTTACAAAGGCAATTGACGGAATATCATTTCATGTTGACAAAGGCGAATTTGTTGCTATTATGGGTGCGTCAGGAAGCGGAAAAACAACTCTGCTGAACTGCATTTCCACAATTGACAGAGTAACTTCAGGTCATATCTATCTTGAAGATACTGATATTACAAAACTTAAAAGCAAAGAACTTAATAAATTCAGACGTGAAAAGCTTGGTTTTATTTTTCAGGACTTCAATCTTCTTGACACGCTGACAGCATATGAAAATATTTCTTTAGCATTAACAATAAAAGGCGAGAAGACTTCAGAAATCCATGGGAAAGTAGAAGAAGTAGCTAAATACTTAGGAATAGAAGAAGTTTT
>USJI01000332.1 GCA_900554975.1 uncultured Ruminococcus sp.
TACTGGTTTGTTTGCTTCTTAGAACGATTATGATAACAATAGAAAATGATATGCCGAAGCTATTATGTGACAGATACCCGATTTTAAGCATTATTGTTCCGGCAATTCTGATTTTGTCCCTGTTGTCTATTCTCTATGCGGTAAAGACATTTCAAAATATGATTGTATTGAACCGAGAGAAGAACAGCCGGATTATTTTGGAAAAGCAGATAGGCAGTATGCAGGAACACATGGAAGAAATGGAACACATTTATTCCGGCATACGCAGTATGAAGCATGATATGAAAAATACCCTTGCAGTTATCATGGAGCTTGCAGGGAAAGATGAGACGGAATTGCAGACTTATCTGTCAGAGATCAACAAAGGCTTTGAACAGTTGGAGTTCCGTTTCAGGACAGGGAACACAGTGGCAGATGTTCTGCTGAACATGAAATATCATGAAGCAGTCCGCACGATACCGGATATTGAGATAGATGCAGAAAGGCTGTTATTTTCGGAAAATATGCACATACAAAGCTATGACATTGGCGTGATTATCGGAAATGCCTTAGATAATGCAATCGAAGCGTGTAGGAAATTGAAAGCAGAACAGCAGGAGGCAGAAACCTTTATCCGAATTTCCTCTTTCACAAGAGGAAAAATGTTCTTTATCGAGGTGGAGAACAGCTTTAACGG
Organism: uncultured Ruminococcus sp.; assembly: GCA_900554975.1. GTDB lineage: Bacteria > Bacillota > Clostridia > Oscillospirales > Ruminococcaceae > Porcipelethomonas. Next base: position 677 of record USJI01000332.1, read on the forward strand.
AAAAGTAAGAAGGAAAAAGCAATCTGAATTTCCGGTAACGGAGAAATCAGATAACAGGGCACATGGAATGGGACTTGCGAATATCAAACATACCGCAGAAAAATATCATGGCGGGGTGGACTGGACAGCGGAGGGCAAGGTATTTATGTTGTCCGTTATGATGAAAAATGAAAGGGGAATGGAGAATGAGTGTTAGTGGCGTAAATGGTATTGGAGTGGCTGCCTATGCTTATACGAATAGCAGTAAGAAAACAGTAGAGGAAAGTAATTTTGCAAGTGAAGTACAAAAGGCAGGGGAAAGTCAGAATACAACAGCAACTGCCTCTGCATGGGCGGGGGATATGGTTATTCCGTATCCGCCAAATTATAGTGGGTTTACATATGATAGCTCCATTTCCAATAAGTCGAAAGAGGAAATGACAATGGATGAATATAAGCAGTGGGTTATGAATGAAATGTCACAGATGCCTGTAAGTGCGTGGGTTCGTTCTACATATTCATCGGGAGCAACAGTGATTAAAGAAGAAGCATTTGAAAGGATGAAAAGTGATCCGGAGTATGAAAACTATGTTTTGAACCGGGTTCGTTCAGCATATTCAGTAAGCAGCCTGCCTGCCGGATCAAATAATGTCAGCTATGATGTTATCGGAGCATCGCCGGAAGAATGTTATGGATATGCAGGACCAGTAGGAAACAGTAGTTCCAATATTTCAGGTAATGAGAAATCGTGGTGGGAAAAACGACATGAAAAAATGGAAGAATTGCTAGCGGAGCAGGAAAAAGAAGCACTTAAAAGGGCACAGGCACGCAGGGCACAAGCACAGGAAAATTTTCTCCAAAGTCAGTTGGAAAGTAGGCAGAGATTGCAGAGTTTTTTCATGGAAAAAATGCAGAACGAGCAGGGCACTGTAAATATGTCGGCTTTTCAGTCAGCAAGTGTTTCTGCCTCCGCTGTATCAGCCTACGAGGATACAATAAGTACATTTAGTAAGAGCGTGATAGAAAGTCAAAAGCTTTAAACGAGGAGGTTTAAAAGTATGGATATACAGGCACTTGGAATGCTGAGTAATATAACAGCAATTGTGCAAAAACAAAATGTGAATACTATTTCAGGTGATATAAATGTAGAAAAGGATTTTTATGGGACTCTAAGGGAACAGCAGATAAACTGTGTAAAAGAAGATATATATAATAAATTTCATATTGATGTGGGTGCTGCAAATGGCTATTTTGAGTGCTACATTCCAAGTGATGTGCTGTACAGAATGAATACAGACACAGTATTAAGACAAAAAGTTTATGATATGCTTGCGGATTATAGCAGCGATAAA
>USJI01000333.1 GCA_900554975.1 uncultured Ruminococcus sp.
CCGCTGAAACAATCTTATATAGTTTAATTTTATCATACCGTGCGACTTTTTGTGTTAATTTTTTATGAACTTTGGTGAAAATCACAAAAAAAATGTAGTTTGTCATATTCACTGTAAAATATTGCACAAAAGAATAAAACGGGCAGAAAAACAAAAGGAGTATGTTCAGCGAACACACTCCTAAAATTACAAAAGCTTCGATTATCTGGATTCCTCAGCAAAACCGCTGTCAACGAGCTCGGTAAGTGCTGTTACAGCTTCCTGCTCGTCAGCGCCGTCAGCAATAATTCTGATCTGTGTACCGCCGACAATACCAAGTGAGAGGATACCGAGAAGGCTCTTTGCATTTACTCTTCTCTCTTCCTTTTCGATCCAGATAGAGGACTTGAATTCGTTTGCTTTCTGGATAAAAAATGTAGCGGGGCGTGCATGCAAACCAACCTGATTCTGAACCATTACATCTTTAACAAACATAACAAAACTCTCCTATCTTTAATCAATGAACCAGTGTTCAATTTTTATAATTTTGTTTTCTGCTGTTTAAATTATACAAGCTATTTTGCCTCACGTCAACGTGAAAATTACACTAAATTGGCTATTTGGGCAAAAATTCTACGCTTTGATGAATCTTAATAAATACCATAGGTTCATATTTGTTTATATTAACTAAGGTATTTTAATGTTAATTAAATTTATTCACTATAAACAACTTTCAACAGACTTTTGTGTATAGTTTATACAAGCTATTTTAACAGTGAATTTTTCCTGATATATGCCTCATACATATCCGGACGTTTTTCTTTGGTTATTCTGACACTTTGTTCCAGACGCCAGTCTGCAATATTTTTATGATGTCCCGAAAGAAGAACGGGCGGAACGGCTTCGCCTTCCCATATTTCAGGTCTTGTATACTGAGGATATTCTAAAAGACCATTGTAGTGGCTTTCATCTTCAAAGCATTCTGAGCTTGACAGAACACCGTCACACATTCTTGCGACAGCATCAGTTAAAACAGCAGCAGGCAGTTCTCCGCCTGTTAAAACGTAATCGCCGACAGATATTTCCTCATCCACTATTTTGTCAAGAATTCGCTGGTCAACGCCTTCGTAATGTCCGCATAATATCAGAATATTGTCAAGCTTTGAAAGCTCTATCGCTTTCTTCTGATTAAACACAGAACCTTTTGGCGTCATATATATAGTATGCGGTTTTGTACCCAGCTGTTCAGTTATGGCGTTGTAACAGTTGTTTATAGGGTCAGCCTGCATGACCATTCCCATTCCGCCGCCATAGGGAATATCATCAACACGTCTGTGTTTATCCTTTGTATAATCTCTTATCTGGTGGCAGTGTATTTCAATTGCCCCTTTTTTTCTTGCCCTTCCGACAATACTTTCCGAGAGAATTGTTTCCATCATTTCCGGAAAAAGAGTTGCTATATCAATCCTCATCAAAAAGACCCTCCAGCGGACGGATAATTATCTCGCCGGCTTCAATATCTGTGCGGACTATTACATCGGGAATAGCAGGAACGAGATATTTCTTTTCGCCGTCAGATATTTCATAAACATCATTTGCTCCTGTCTGGAAGATATCCCTGACAGTTCCGTATTCCTTTCCGCTATCAGCGTCCTTTACAGACAGTCCGATAAGATCCTGTATAAAATATGTTCCGTCTTCAAGTTCAACATCATTTCTGTTTATATAAACAATGCTGTTTCTGAGTGCATTTGCCTTTTCAGGTGTATCAATACCCCTGAATTTTACGAGAACCATGTTTTTGTGTACCCTTGAGCTTTCCACTTCAAGAGATTTTTTATCTTTGCCGCAGTAAAAAAAATCAAATTCACACAAAAAATCCGGACTGTCGCTCCATGGCATTATTTTTACTTCTCCCTGAAGTCCATGAATATTGACAATTTTGCCGGTTTCAATAAATTCTTTCAAAATTTTCCCTCCGCTGCTTTATTTTAAAAAAGGCTTAAATCCGCCGGTAAGACAGATTC